>NZ_JBEZMR010000008.1:0-218566 GCF_040652795.1 Micromonospora sp. NPDC048170 | reverse complement strand
GAGCCCCCGCGGGTCGCCGGGTCTCCCGCGGCGGTGACCGGCGGCGCCTGGCCGGCGAGGTACGCGCCGGCCAGGCCGTCCGCGGCCATCAGGTCGTGCAGCACCGGCGGCACCGACCGCCGGTCGTGCCCGTCGAGCAGGGTGCCGTCCACGTCGACGAGGACCGGCGTCGCGGCGTCCGAGTCGAGCGCCCGATCCAGCAGGGCCAGTCCGCGTCCCGGCGACAACGGCGTCAGCCCGATCCCGCGCATGCGACGCAGGCCGTTGGCGCTGACCTGCTCGGCCATCCCGTCCGGCAGCTCCCACAGGCCCCACGCCAGCGACTGCCCCGGCAGCCCCTGTGCGCGCCGCTGCTCGGCGAGGGCGTCGAGGTAGGCGTTGGCGGCGGCGTAACCCGACTGTCCGGGCGAGCCGAGCAGGCCGGCGGCGGAGGAGAAGAGCACGAACGCGGCCAGGTCGCACTCGCGGGTCTGCTCGTGCAACTGCCGTGCGCCGTCCGCCTTCGGCCGCAGCACCGCGGCCACCCGCTGCGGGGTCTGCGACTCGACGACCCCGTCGTCCAGCACACCGGCCAAGTGCAGCACGGCGGTGAGCGGATGCTCGGCGGGGATGGACCTCAGCAGGTCGGTCAGGGCCGCCGGGTCGGCGACGTCGCAGGCGACGACGCGCACCGACTCCGCGCCGAGCGCGGACAGCTCGCCGACCAGGTCGGCGGCGCCGGGGGCGTCGGTTCCCCGCCGGGAGGTGAGCACCAGGTGCCGCGTTCCGCGCCGCTCGACCAGGTACCGTGCCACGAGCCGGCCGACGGCGCCGGTCGCACCGGTGACCAGGACGGTGCCCTGCGGAGCCCACGGCCTCGGTCCGCCGGGCACGACGGCCCCGATATCGGTAGGGGGCCCGGCGGCCGACGGATGCAGCCGAGGCACCAGCAGTTGGCCGGCGCGGACGGCGACCTGCGGTTCCCCGGCGACGCCGGCTGCGGGAAGCGCCTGCCGCGACGCGGGGTCGTCGTCCAGATCGATCAGCGCGAACCGGCCGGGGTGCTCGGACTGCGCCGAGCGCAGCAGCCCCCACACCGCCGCCTGAGCCAGGTCCCGCGACTGGTCGCCGACGGCTCGCCGGGTCACCACCGCCAACCGGGCGGCGCCGTACCGCGGGTCGGCCAGCCAGCGGTGTGCCAGGTCGAGCGCGGCGGCGACGGTGGGGTGGGGGTCGTCACCGCCCGGCGGCAGTTCGGTGAAGACGAGGTCGGGAACCTGGTCGCCGGCCGTCAGCTCGTCGAGCCAGGCCACCGGCTGGTCGGAGCGGAGCGGAGCCGCCGGTACCCAGCGCAGCTCGTACCCACCGGCAGACCCGGACGGCCCGAGGGCGAGCCGGTCGGGCGTGATCGGCCGCAGCGCCACGTGCCGGACCGAGGCGACCGGCGCACCGGACGGGTCGGCGAGGACGACGTCGACACCGTCGCCGTCGCGGGTCAGCCGGACCCGCAGCGCCGTGGCGCCTCGGGCGTGCACCTGTAGGCCCGTCCAGGAGAACGGCAGCGCGATCCCGTCGTTTGCGCCGGCGCCGTCGAGCAGGCCGAGCGCGTGCAGCGAAGCGTCGAGCAGCGCCGGGTGCAGCAGGAAGTCCTCGGTCGCGCCGGCGACGTCGGCGGGCAGCGTCACGTCGGCGAAGATCTCGTCGCCCCGCTTCCACGCCCGACCGACGCCCTGGAACACCGGGCCGTAGTCGTAGCCGGCGGCACGCAGGCGGTCGTAGAAGCCGTCCGTGTCCAACGGCGTCGCGCCCGGCGGCGGCCACAGCCTCAACCGGGTGGCGTCGCTGCTCCGCACCGGGGCGACGGTTCCCGTCGCGTGTGGCGTCCACGTTCCGCCGGGTGGGCGCGCGTGGATCGTCAGCGGGCGGGTCGGATCGCCTTCCGTCCCGGCGACGACCACCCGCGTCTGGACGACGCCGGTCTCGGGGAGCACCAGCGGCGCCCGCAGCAGGAGCTCCACCACCTCGGGGCAGCCCGCGTGCGCACCCGCGCGTGCCGCCAACTCCGCCAGCAGCGCTCCCGGTACGACGACCGTTCCGCCCACGCGGTGCTGGGCGAGCCACGGCTGGGCGGCGATCGACAGTTCGCCGGTCGACAGCGCGGCGTCCAGCGTCTCGACCGGCTCGCCGGGCAGCGGCCGGACCGGTGGGGTCAACCAGTACCGCCGGTGCTGGAACGGATAGGTGGGCAGCTCCGCGGGCGGGACGTCCCGGCCGACCAGGGCGGGCCAGTCGACGTCCACGCCGCAGGCGAACAGGCGGGCCACCGCGTCCCAGGCGGAGTTCCGTTCGTCGCGCCCGTCGCGCAGCAGCGGCACGGCGATCATCGTGTCACCCGTGCCGGCGTCCAGGTCGCCGACGGAGTCGAGGACCATGGCCGACAGCACGCCGCCGGGCCCGACCTCCAGGAACCGGCTCACCCCCTGCTCGCGCAGCCGGCGTACGCTCTGCGCGAACCGCACCGGTTGCCGCGCGTGCCGGCTCCAGTGCCCCGGTGTGATCATGTCCACCGGCAGGCCCGTCTCGTTGGAGACCAGCGGGATCTCCGGTGCCCGGTAATCGAGGTCCGCCTCCAGCTTGGCGAGGTCCGCGAGCATCGGCTCCATCAACGGGGAGTGGAACGCGTGGCTGACGCGCAGCCGGGTGGTCCTGCGGCCCCGCGCGGCGAACGCGTCGGCGACGCTCTGCACCGCGTCCTGCGGGCCGGCGATGACGACCGACGTCGGGCCGTTGACGGCGGCGAGCCCGACCTGCGCCGCAGGATCGGCGATCAGCGGCTCGACCTCCTGCGGGGTGGCCTGGATCGCGGCCATCGCGCCGCCGTCGGGCAGCGCCTGCATCAGCCGTCCGCGGGTGACGACGAGGCGGGCGGCGTCGTCCAACGACAGCGCTCCGGCCACGTGGGCGGCGGTGATCTCCCCGATCGAGTGGCCGAGGACGAAGTCCGGCCGGACGCCCCAGTGGCACAGCAGCCGGTAGAGCGCCACCTCCACGGCGAACAGTGCCGGCTGGGTGTATTCGGTCTGGTCCAGCAGGTCCGGGTCGCCGTCGACGACCGCGCGGATGGGACGGTCCAGGTGCCGGTCCAGGGCGGCACAGACCTCGTCCAGGGCGGCGGCGAACCGCGGTTCGGCCGCGGCGAGATCCCGCCCCATCCCGGGCCGCTGCGCCCCCTGCCCGGGGAAGACCAGGGCCAGCCTGCCCTCGCTCGCCGTGCCGGTGACCACCGCCGGGGTGTCCTGCCCGGCGGCGAGCGCCGCGAGGGCGTCGCGGTGGAGCACGACGGCGCGCTGTTCGAACGCCGTACGCCGGGCTGCCGCGACCGCCGCCGCGCGGGCCGGCAGGTCGGGGTGGGCGTCGAGGAAGGCGTCGAGGCGGCGGGCCTGTTCGCGCAGCGCGGGGACGGTCCGCGCGGAGAGCACCAGCGGCGCGGGCGCGACCGGACTGTCGGTCGCGGCAACGGGCTCGTCCTGCGGCGCCTCCTCGACGATGACGTGCGCGTTGGTGCCGCTGATCCCGAACGACGACACCGCCGCGCGGCGCGGCCGGACGCCGGCCGGCCAGGGCTGCTCGTCGGTGAGCAGCCGCAGCGTCCCGGCGGACCAGTCCACGTACGGGGTGGGTTCGTCGACGTGCAGCGTGCGGGGCAGCCGCCCGTGCCGCAGCGCCACCACCATCTTGATGACGCCCGCCACGCCGGCCGCCGCCTGGGCGTGTCCGATGTTCGACTTGACCGATCCGAGCCACAGCGGACGCTGCCGGCCGGAGCCGTACGCGGCGATGAGCGCCTGGGCCTCGATCGGGTCGCCCAGCCGGGTGCCGGTGCCGTGCGCCTCCACCACGTCCACGTCGGATGCGTCGAGTCCCGCGTCGGCGAGCGCGTCGACGATGAGGCGTTGCTGGGACGGACCGTTGGGCGCGGTGAGGCCGTTGGACGCCCCGTCGGAGTTGACCGCGCTGCCCCGCAGGACCGCCAGGACGCGCCGACCGTGGCGGCGTGCGTCGGCGAGCCGTTCGAGGACCAGCACACCGGCGCCCTCGGCCCAGCCGGTGCCGTCGGCGGACGCGGCGAACGACCGGCACCGCCCGTCCGGGGAGAGCCCGCGCTGGCGGCTGAACTCGGTGAACACCAACGGCGTCCCGATCACGGTGACCCCGCCGGCCAGTGCGAGGTCGCACTCGCCGGTACGCAGCGAGCGTGCCGCCAGGTGCAGCGCGACCAGCGACGACGAGCAGGCGGTGTCGACCGACAGCGAGGGCCCTTCCAGGCCCAACGTGTACGACACGCGGCCGGAGACGATGCTGGACGCGTTGCCGGGCATCAGGAAGCCGGCGACCTCCGGCGGGACGGCGCCGAGGCGCGGGGCGTAGTCGCTGGCGATGACGCCGGTGTAGACGCCGGTGCGGCTTCCGCGCAGCGTGCGGGGGTCGATGCCGGCGCGTTCCAGCGCCTCCCAGGAGATCTCGAGCATCAGCCGTTGCTGCGGGTCGGTGGCCAACGCCTCGCGGGGCCCCAGGCCGAAGAACCCGGCGTCGAAGTCGCCGGCGTCGTAGAGGAAGCCCCCGTGGCGGGCGTAGGTGGAGCCGGGGTGCTCGGGGTCGGGGTGGAAGACCTCCGGGTCCCAGCCCCGGTCGGTCGGGAACGGCCCGATGCCGTCGCGACCGTCGGCCAGGAGGTCCCAGAAGTCCTCGGGCGTGGCCGCTCCGCCGGGGAAGCGGCAGGCCATCGCCACGATGGCGATCGGCTCGGGCTCACCCGGCGGCGTGCCGTCCGGCTCGCCGGCCGGTGCCGGCGCGACGCGGTGCCCCCGTCCCGGGTCCGCGTCCGGAGCGCTGACCTGTCCGGCCAGGTACTCGGCCAGGGCCGCCGGGCTGGGATGGTCGAAGGCGAGGGTGCCGGACAGTTGGAGCCCGCTCGCCTCGGACAGCCGGTCGGCCAGTTCGAGCGCGGTCAGCGAGTCGAATCCCAGGTCGGCGAAGGCACCGTCCGGAGTGACGTCGCCACGCGGACGGCCGAGCACCTCGGCCGCCTGGGTGCGTACGACATCCAACCACCACTGCGTCCTGGAGTCACCCATTCAGGCGGCCGCCTTCCGCGATCGTCATCGTCAGTGCCACGGTCACCTACCGGGCAGCGGTCATCCTTCATCGGTCACGGCGGCCCGCACAATCGCCCGTATGGTCTCCACAAAGGATCTATGGTCTTTTGTCGATCACAGTGTCTAGGCTGGCCCGCATGATTCTGGCGAGGCAGAGGTGAGCCGTTTCGTCGACGTCGTCGTCGACACCGCCGAACGGTCGCCACGCGGCATGGTCACCGGCGCCCCCGTGGACCCGGTGCGGCGCAGTTGGGGGCAGTTGCACGAGGCTGCCCGGCGTACGGCGGCGGCACTGGTCGAGGGCGGGCTGGCCCCCCGACAGGCCGTCGCGGTCCTGGCCGGTGACCCGGGCGAGGTCGCGCGGGTCGCCCAGGGGACGTGGCTGGCCGGCGGCAGCGTGACCATGCTGCACCAGCCGACCCCGCGGACCGACCTGTCCGTCTGGCGCGACGACACGCTGCGTGTCCTGCGCATGATCGACGCGCGTCTGGTGCTGGTGGGCGCCCCGTTCGAGGCGATGGCCGGCGTGCTGCGCGAGCAGGGCATCCCTCACCGGATGATCGACGACCTGGACAGCGACCGGGAGTTCACCGTCGTGCCCGCCGCCGAGGACGACGCCGCGCTGCTCCAGTTGACCAGCGGCTCGACCGCCGAGCCGAAGGCGGTGCGGATCACCCACCGCAACATCCACGCCAACCTCGTCGACACCGCGGCCCACCTCGAGTGCGGCGCCGACGACGTGCTGGTCAGCTGGCTGCCCCTCTTCCACGACATGGGCATGGTCGGGTGCCTGCTGCTGCCCATGTTCACCGGCATCGACCTGGTCATGGTCACGCCCGCGGAGTTCCTCGGCCGTCCGATGGTGTGGGCGGAGCTGATGAGCCGGTACGGCGGCACGATCACCGCCGCGCCGAACTTCGCGTACGCGATCCTGACCCGGCAGCTCGCCCGCGCCGACGCCGGTTCGCTCGACCTGTCCCGGTTGAAGTCCCTGTGCAACGGCGCGGAGCCGATCGATCCGTCGACGGTGGAGGCGTTCGTCGCGGCCGGCGCGCGGTTCGGCCTGCGACCCGAGGCGGTGAACTGCTGCTACGGCGCGGCGGAGAGCGCCCTGGTCATCTCGCTGTCGGCGCTGTCGGATCCGATGCTCCTCGACACCGTCGACGCCCTGGAACTGGAGAAGAACCGGCGGGCGGTACCGGCGGGCGACGACCACCCGACCGGCGTGCGCCGGCTGCCCATGCTCGGTGCCGCCCATCCGAGCGTGGCCGTGCGGATCGTCGACGACTCCGGCGCCGAGCTGGGCGACCGCGAGGTCGGCCGGCTCCAGCTGCGGGGTGAGTCGGTGACCCGGAGCTACCTCACCGAGGCCGGTCCGGCCTCGGCCCTTGACGACGACGGCTGGTTGGACATCGGCGACGAGGGCTACCTGGTCGACGGTCAGATCGTGGTCTGCGGGCGTCGCAAGGACGTCATCATCATGGGTGGCCGCAACATCTACCCCACCGACATCGAGCGTGCGGCCGCCGGCGTCGAGGGCGTGCGGGACGGCAACGTCGCGGCGGTACGACTGATGGCCGGCGACTCGGTGGCGCGGGAGTCCTTCGCGGTGCTGGTCGAGTCACGCCTGGTCGGTGATTCGGCCGCCGAGCGGGTGCTGTCCGACGCGATCGCCAGCCGGGTCCTCGCCGACGTCGACGCCCGTCCGGCGCAGGTCGTGGTGCTGCCGCCGGGCAGCCTTCCGAAGACACCGTCGGGCAAGCTGCGCCGCGCGGCGGCCCGCTCGCTCGTCCCTCGTTGACCGTTCGCCTCCGGAGGAAATCTGTGCGCTCCCTTGATCACGCCCGCGCCCTCTGCGAGTCGTACCTGCCGGGGCTGCTCGACGGGCTGTCGAAGATCCCGTTCGAGCAGCGGGAAGCCCCCGGCGGCGGCACGCTTGCGGTGTTCCGGGCCAGCGGCGGCCCGAGCCTGGTGATCCCGAAGGAATACGGCGGGCTCGGCGCGTCCCCGTTGGACGCGGTTCGGGTCACCCGTGCGATCGGCGCCCACGCGCCGTCGTTGGCGGTCGCGACCACGATGCACCACTTCTCCGTGGCGACGCTGTTCACCTTCGCCGAGAGCATCAAGAACTCGGGCATGGAGTGGGCCCTGCTGGAGGCGATCACCAGCCGCAGCCTGCTGGTCTCCTCGGGCTTCGCCGAGGGCCGACCGGCCCAGGGGATCCTCTCCCCCACGATGACGGCGACGCCGGTGGACGGCGGCTACCGGATCAACGGGTCGAAGAAGCCGTGCAGCCTGAGCCACTCGATGGACCTGCTGACGGCCAGCGTGGCGGTGCCCGCACCGGGCGGCGGCCAGCAGACGGCCTTCCTGCTCATGCCGGCCACGCTGCGCGGCATCACCCGGCACCCGTTCTGGGGCAGCAGCGTGCTCGCCGGGGCGGAGAGCGACGAGGTCCGGCTGACCGACGTGTTCATCGAGGAGGAACTGGTCATCCCGACCGAGAACGGCCCGGACGGGATGCTCGACGACCTGCAGACCGTCGGGTTCATCTGGTTCGAGTTGCTCATCACCGCGTCGTACCTGGGCATGGCCAGCACGCTCGTCGAACGCGCGTTGGCCGACGGGCGCGGCGCGGTCACCGACCGCGCCGCGCTGGGCACGCGGCTGGAGACGGCGACGCAACTCCTGGAGGGCGCGGCCCGCGCCATGCAGGCCGGCGAGACGGACGACGACGCGCTGGCCCGTGTCCTGATGGCCCGCTACGGCGCGCAGGACGCCATCACCGACGCCGCCCGCCAGGCGGTGGAGATGCTCGGGGGCATGTCGTTCATCCGCTCCCCCGAGGTGGCCTATCTGGTCGCGGCCTGCCAGTGCGCCGCGTTCCACCCCCCGTCGCGGGCCAGCGTCGCGGCGTCGCTGGTCGACTACCTCGACGGCACCCGCCCGTTCATGATGAACGACAGCGCCCCGGCACCGGCCGCCCAGCCACCAGCGGCACCGCAGGCACCGGTGCAGCAGGCACCGATGCAGCCGTCCGTGGTGCCGCCGGCTGGCGCACCCGCGCCGGGCCCCACGATCGAGCCGGCCCCCACCCCGCCCCCCACCTCGGCGCCTGCCCGGGCCGCCGACGCGGCACCGGTCACCGTGCCCGGCCCGCGCCCGCAGCCGGTGATCACCTACAGTCCCCAGCCCGCCGCCCCACGCACCGACGAGCGGTCGGGGATGACGGCGGACGACGCCGCCGACTGGGACCAGGCGTCCTCCCTGTTCGACGGCGCGGAGGGCATCCGGTTGACCGCCCGCGACTGCGACCTGCGGTACTGGTTCGCCAACGTCCCGCAGCGCACGCTGCGCGGAAACATCCTCGGCTATTCGCCGGAGCTGGTCACCCCGGACTTCCTGCACGAGCCAGGCCCGCTGCGCGACGCACTGGTCCAGGAGGTCGCGTTCCGCGCGCTGGCCGAGGAGCGGGCGGCCCGAGCGATCGGCTACATCGTGGCGTGCGCGCCGGACTCCACGACCGCCGAGTTCTACGCCACGCAACTGATGGACGAGACCCGGCACGCGATGATCTTCCGGAACCACCTGCGGAACCTCGGCATCGACGAGCAGGACGTCGCCGCTGTCATCGCCCGGGAGACCTCGCACGACAGGGCAGCCATCCTCGATCCGTTGGAGGAGTACGGCATGCCGATCGTGCGCGAGCAACAGGACTTCGTCGGCGGCGTGGTGCTGCTGACGATCCTGGTCGAGGGCTTCCTCGCCCCGTCGTTCGAGCTCAGCGAGCGCAAGTGGCGGCCGATCGACCCGCGGATGGCGGACATGGAGAAGGGCGCCGCCATCGACGAGGTGCGCCACCTGGCCGTCGGCACGTCGATCATCCGTGAGCACCTGCAGCGGCACCCCGACGAGAAGGAACGCCTCGTCGATCTCATCCGCGACGGCATGCGGCTGTGGGAGCAGTTGCCGGTGTCCGACCAGCTCACCCGCTGGGAGAACTGGTTCCAGGAAGGCATCGAGCCGCACCTGGCCGCCATCGGTGACTACGAGGTGTGGGACGGGCGGCGACTGGCCGACACCACGCCGGAGGAACGACTCCAGAAGGCTGTCGAGGTCACGAGCATCGTGCACTCCACCCGCCTCACCGACATGGGCCTGGGCCGGGCGCTGATCTACTGACCCTCCGTACCGTGGCCTGGGGGTCGACCCCCAGGCCACGGTCGCATCTCACGACGGGCGGGCGCGGCAGGGACTTCCCCGGCGGGCGCCGCGCTACACGGCGGTGCGCTCCGCCTCCGGGTGGCTGCTCTCCCCACGGATCCCCCACCGGCTGTAGAGCGGTCGCAGCGGCCCGGGCACCCACCAGTTGAGCCGGCCGAGCAGCCGCATCGTGGCCGGCATCAACAGCGCCCGGACGATGGTGGCGTCGACGACGACGGCGAGCGCGAGCCCGATACCGATGATCTTCACGACCAGCACGCTCGCGGTCGCGAACGACACGATCACCACCACCAGCAGCAGGGCCGCGCTGGTGATGATCCGGCCGGACCGCTGCAACCCGACCGCGACCGCCTCGGTGTTGTCGCCGCTTAGGTCGTAGTGCTCGCGGATGCGCGAGAGCAGGAAGACCTCGTAGTCCATCGACAGTCCGAACGCGACGGCGAAGATCAGGATGGGTTGCACCACGTCGATGTTGCCCGTGGAGGTGAACCGCAGCAGCCCGGCGAGATTGCCGTCCTGGAAGACCCACACCACCGCGCCGAACGCCGCGGTCAGGCTCAGCACGTTCATCAGGATCGCCTTGACCGGCAGCACCAGCGAGCCGAAGGACAGGAACAACAGCACGAACGTGGTGACCACGACGAGCAGCGCCATCCACGGCAGCCGCTGCCCGAGCATGTCCATCAGGTCGGCGAACCCCGCGGCGTCGCCGCCGACCAGCACCGTGCCGGAGGGCGGCGGTTCGACGCCGCGCACCGCGTCGACCAACTCCCGTCCCTGCTCGGAGATCGGTTCCGCGTCGAACTGGACGGTGACCCGCGCGGTGTCGCCGGCCAGACCGCTGACGTCCGCCTGCCGTACGCCCGGCAGGGCGGCCACCTGCTGCACGTACGCGGCGACCTCCTCCCGGCCGGGGGAACCGGTCACCGGGCCGTCCAGCGTGACGACGGCTTCGATCGGCCGGGTGACACTGTCCGGGAACGACCGCTCGATGGTGTCCTGGACCTGCCGGCTCTCCGCCGAGGCGGGCAGCACCCGGGTGTCCAGCCAGCCGTAGGAGATGCGCAGGAACGGCAGACCGAGAACCACCAGCACGGCGATGACCGCGCCACCGACCAGCAGCGGCCGGCGCATCACCGTCCGCGCGATCCGTGCCCACGCGCCGGAGTCCGGGTCGGTGTCGACCGGCCTGCGGCGCCGCTCCCGCAGCCGCAGCCCGAA
The DNA here is from genome assembly GCF_040652795.1 of Micromonospora sp. NPDC048170. Taxonomy (NCBI): domain Bacteria; kingdom Bacillati; phylum Actinomycetota; class Actinomycetes; order Micromonosporales; family Micromonosporaceae; genus Micromonospora; species Micromonospora sp. NPDC048170. The sequence continues at coordinate 207,986 of NZ_JBEZMR010000008.1, read as the reverse complement.
CAGCGACAGCATCGCCGCCATCACGGTCATCGCGAAGAACCCCGCCAGCAGCACCGCGGCGACCCCACCGACGGCGATGGACCGGAGGAACACCTGCGGGAAGACGGCCAGGCTGGCCAGCGCCAGCGCGACGGTCACCGCGGAGATGACGATGGTCCGGCCCGCGGTGACCATGGTCCGCCGCAGCGCCTCGGGGACGTGGTGGCCCGCGCCGAGTTCCTCCCGGAACCGGCTGACCATGAACAGGCTGTAGTCCACGGCCAGCCCGAGACCGAGCAGCGTGACCACGTTGACCGCGAAGATGGAGACGTCGGTGAACTGCGCCAGCAGCCGCAGGCCGGCCATCGCGCCCACGATCGCCAGCACCCCGACCACGACCGGCAGCAGCGCCGCCAGCAGATTACGGAAGATGAGCACCAGCAGCAGGAAGAGGATCGGCAACGCCAGCGCCTCGGCGCGGGTCAGGTCCGCCTTGCTCTGGTTGTTGACGTCGTCGATCAGCGCCAGCGGCCCCCCGACGGTGACGTCGAGATCCGGACTGGTCAGGCTGTCCTTGACGGCCAGGTAGTTGGTGAGGCGTTCGTTCTCGGTGGCACCGGCGATCTGCACCGCCGCGAACGTCTCGCGCCGGTCGGTGCTGACCAGGGCGGGAACCCCGGCTCGCCAGTAGTCCGTCACGCCCTCGACCCGGTCCGCCGGCAGCCCGTCCAGCACGCGCCGGGCGGCGTCGGCGTACGCGGGGTCCTCGACCGTCCAGCGGTCGCTGCCGAACAGCACGACGACGTCCGCGTCGTTGCGCCCGAGCGCCTTCCGTTCGACCTCGTCGGCGCGGGAGCTTTCACTTTCCGCGTAGGTGAACCCGCCGACGGCCAGGTCGTCGAAGGCGCCGGCTCCCCAGCCGCCCGCAGCGACCAGGAACACCGCGGCGGCGGCGATCACCCACCAGCGCGCCCGGTGGGCGAGACGGCCGAGAAGATCCAACATCGCAGTTACCCTTCGCTCGACCGCGGTGCTCGGAAACGACGCGGCGCCGGCACAGTCAGGACCGGCGCCGCGTCGGGCTGATCAGAGGACGACGGTCAGGTCCAGCGCCCGATGCCGATCGCCTGGGCATCCGAGAGCAGGTTCTCCCGGAGCTCGACCCGGCGGATCTTCCACGTGCCGGTTCGCGGGAACTCGTCCCACTTGATCTGGATCGGCGGGGCCATCGGGCTCAGGTCGGCGACCGCCCGATCCCAGTCGGCCCTGTCCAGCGGAACGTCGTCCGCGGTGCTGACCACGGGTACCGGCAGGTCACCGGCGACCGGCAGGATGACGACCTCGGTGGTGTAGTCGATCCGGTCGAGGATGAGGTCCTCGAACTCGATCGCGCTGCCGCCGGGGATCCGGTCGATCTCCCGGTCCACGATCCGCACGGCGCCCCACTTGTTGATGATCGCGAGGTCGCCGGTGTTCCACCACCTGCCGTTGCACTTCAGGTCGTGCCGGTCCTGCTCGCCCACGTACGCGAGGCACCGTCCCGGCTGGTCGATCTCGATCATGCCGACCTGGCCGCGCGGGACCTCCTTGCCGGTCTCCGGGTCCACCGCCCGCATCTTGGCGTGGAACGGGATGGGCCAGCCGATCAGCTGCGTCGGCGGCGGCCGGTGTCCCTTGCGGCGTACGACGAAGCGGAAGAACGGCCGGATGCACAGCGCGCCGTTCTCGCTCTGGCTCCACGACTGGACCCAGATCGGGAACCGGCGCTTGGTGGCGGCCATGAAGGTGCGGATCGTGCGCGTGTGGATGGCGTCGAACGAGTTGACGTACTCCCGCACGTTGCTGAACAGCCCGGCGGGGTCGCGGGTCAGCGGCTCCCAGGCGAGGTAGATGTTCGGCAGCGCCTCCACCAGCGTCGGCTTGTGCTCGGCCAGCAGCTCCCGGACTCTCGGCGAGAGCGGGTCGGACAGGTAGATCACCCGCGGGCCGACCGCGGCCATCGCCAACTGCATGGTGGTGAGCCGCTCGTGCGTGTAGGGGTCGCAGAACGCCACCGTGTCGCTGCGCCGGAGGCCGAACCGGGGCCACCGCTCGGTCTCCACGATCGCCATCGCGTAGATGGACTCGGCGGAGTGCATGACCAGCTTGGGTATGCCGGTGGTGCCGGAGGTGTGGGTGATGACCACCGGCTCCTTGAACTCGCGCATGTTCGGCTGGACCGGCGGCGCGTCCTTGAAGTCGTCCAGGTGCAGCACGTCCGGCCGGTCCGCGACGGCGTCGATGCTGATCGTCCGTACGGTGAGCTCGGCGACCACCTCCGCGGTGATGCCGCACTTGTCGAGGTGCTTCTGGTCGGTCAACAGGAACGGCCGCTCCAGCCGCTCCAGCATCGGGATCATCGCCTCCGGACCGTAGGAGCCGGAGAACATGCAGGGGATGGCGCCGATCCGGGCGATGGCGCAGCCGAGCACGACGATGTCCAGGTGGTTCTGCTTGAGGATCGCCACCCGGTCCCACGGGCGCACGCCCGCCTTGTGCAGCCAGGCCGCGGCGCGATCGACGAGCTCCGCCCACTGGGTGTAGGTGCGGGCTTCGGCTCCGTCGGGGTCGATGTCCGGCGGGCGATCGACGATGACCAGCTCGTCCGGGGCGGTCTTCGCCGCCACGTGCCAGGTCTCGCCCATCTTGGAGTGCTTCGGTACGCGCGAAAAGGGGCTCAGCCGACGACGCCACCGGGTGGGCGTGTACTCGGTGAGAAACCGCGGGATGGGCCGCGGCTCGACATCTTCGCCGGCGACCGTCGAATCGGCGGGTGAGGCCACGAGCGCGTCCTCCTGTTCTCGGGGTTGAGGAGGTCGGCTGACGACGAATGATCATCGGCCGTCCAATTGGCCGGTAACGATATCGACATTGTCCGGCGTAGACCAGGCCTGGGTGGACGGACATCCGACCCCGAACGCACCCGACCTCCCGGCCGCCAGGCCAGTGTGGACTGATCAACGACAAGCCATAATGCCTGCCGGCGAGGGCGGGAGCCCTCGGCCCAGGTCATGGGGATCCGCTAGTCGAGATCGGTCGATGGCTGCTCGCACCACGTGCACCGGAGGGCTGCGCGATCTCGCTGGTGCTCCGGGATGGCCTAGTCGTCCACGTAGATCCAGGCGTCGTCCCCGATGTCCGTCACCTCAGGATCGCGACGGACCCGGTCAAGTTGGGCATCGGTCATTTCGGCTGCGAAGCTGGACAGAGCATGGAAGACGCCCGTCGGTGCGACTCCCAGGCGCGTCGCCACGGCAGCCGGGTCCGCGCCCTCCGCGACGCTGACGATGTAGGAACCCTCGACACGGTCGCCGGAGGTTCTCGCGTGGGGCGCGGGACGCCCTTCGGTGTCCCGCTCGACCAGGTTCACACCGGGAATGCGCCGCACCGCGGCGACCTGCTCACCGCTGAGGACGGCGCCGAACCCGGCGTACCACGACCGATAGACCTGCCCGGGCTCGATGCCCGCTTGAGCCATGACGGTCTCCGTCAAGTCCGAGGCGAAGCCCAACCAGACCAGGTGATCACCCTGGACGGGGTCTCCATCTTCCGGAACACAAGGAGCGAGAGTCGCATCTTCTGAGGTCATGAAGTCACCGTCGCACAACCGCGCCCACTGAATGCGGGCACCCGTACGCACACCGCCGCCCCGCCACCGACCGGCGGCCTTCTCGCTCGACGCAAACTCGCCGAGCAGATGGCTGTGCAGACGTGGGCACGCACTGAGCTCCTGTAGACGCGGGATCAGGGTGTCGCCGTCCTCGGGATCAGCCCTGCGTTTCCAGGTACTCCCGTAGGCTGCGCGGACGTAGGTCGGTCCAGACCTCTTCGATGTGTGCCAGGCAGGTAGCCCGGTCGCCGGTGACGCCCACCGCCCGCCATCCGGCCGGAATCTCCGATCCCTCCGACCAGATCGAATACTGTTCCTCGTCATTGACCACGACGTGGTATCGGCGCAGGTCCTCGGATTCTTCCATCGCTGCTCTCCAGGTGCGACAGTGCCCACATTGGACAGAAAGATAATAACGACCGACCAGCAGACACGTTGCCCCTTCGGCGGCCGTCACGACGTCCGGTAGATCGCCCCGCACGGAGGCGGAGCCACAAATCACATCCATCACGGTAAATTAATGTCCCCCACGTCGGCGGCTCAGGCCGCTCGCCCGGCAACCGGCTCGGGTCGCCTGGCCAGGTCCGCGTACCGACCCCGGTGGTAGAGCAGCGGCGAGTCGGCCTCGCTGTGCCGCAGCAGCTCCGGCTCGGCCAGCATGACTGCATGGTCACCCGCGACCACCCGGTCGATCACCCGGCACAGCAGCCAGGCCAGGGTGTCGTCGAGGATCGGCACCCCCTCGGGTCCGTACCGCCAGCGGGTCGGCGCCGCGAACCGGTCGATCCCGCTGGTGGCGAACCTCTGGGAAAGTTCCTGTTGCTGACGGGTGAGCAGGTGCACGCCAACGTGCCGGGCCCGGGAGACGGTGGGCCAACTCGACGAACTGAGATCCAGGCAGAACAGGACGATCGGCGGCCGCAGTGACACCGAGGTGAACGACGTGGCGGTGAAGCCGACCGCTGAGGCGCCGCGAGCGGTGACCACGGTGACGGTGCTGGCCTGGTGGCGCAGCACCGCCCGCAGGGTCTCCGGATCGGCGCGAACCGGCGGAGAGTCGTCGACAGGCTCGGTCATGGCGTTCCTCCCCGGTGCTGGGTCTTGGACGGTCGGGTCTGCCACCCGCCTGTGCTCGGGTGGCCCGGTCAGGGGTGGTCGGCGGCGGGTGTGTGCAGCCACACCCCCTTGATCTCGGTGTATGCCTCGATCGCGGCGGCGCCCATCTCGCGGCCCACCCCGCTGGCCTTGACGCCGCCCCATGGCCCGGCCGGATCCGGCTGTGGCGGCATGTTGACGAAGACCGCCCCGGCCCGGATCGCCCCGGCGAGCCGGTGAGCCGTGGCCAGGTCCCGGGTCCACACCGCGGCGGACAGGCCGTAGTCGCTGTCGTTGGCCCGATCGACGAGTTCCGCCGGGTCGTCGTACGGCAGGACGCACAGCACCGGCCCGAAGATCTCCGTCCGGGCGATGGTCATCTCGTCGGACACCCCGCTGAACACGGTCGGCTGGTAGAAGAAGCCCGCAGCAAGGGGGTCGGCGGTCATCCGCTCTCCCCCGGTGACCAGGTGGGCGCCCTCGGCGGTGCCGGTGCGCACGAGGTCGTCCACCCGCCGCAACTGCCGGGCGGAGATGAGCGGACCGAGCTGACTGTCGGGGGCCAGGCCGGGACCGACACGAACCTTCCCGGCCATGGTGGCGAGCCGCTCGGCGAACTCGTCGGCCCGCGCCCGCTGCACGTACAGCCGGGTGTACGCGGTGCAGGACTGGCCGCTGTTGACCAGCCCGCCGCTGAGGCAGCCGGTGGCGGCGGCGGCGAGGTCGGCGTCCTTGGCGATGATCACCGGTGCGTTGCCGCCGAGTTCCAGCGTCACCCGCTTGAGCTGCTCGCCGCAGACCCGCCCGATCTCCCGGCCGACAGTCGTGGAGCCGGTGAACGACACCTTGTCCACCCCAGGGTGGGCGACCAGGTCGCGGCCGGTGTCCGGCCCGCCCGTGACGAGGTTGACCACGCCGGCCGGTACGCCGGCCCGCCGACACAGCTCCACCAGGTACGCGGCGGTGAGCGGAGTCTGCTCGGCCGGTTTGAGCACGACGGTGTTGCCGCAGGCGAGGGCCGGGGCGAGTTTCCAGACCGCGATCAGCAGCGGGAAGTTCCACGGCACGATCAGGGCGCACACGCCCACCGGTTCCCGGCGGGTGTGGTGCAGCGTGTCCGGGTAGGACACCGGCACCGTGCTGCCCTCGATCCTGGTGCACCAGCCGGCGAAGTAGCGCAGGTGTTCGGCCGCGGCGGCCACGCAGCCACGGGCGGCGCGCAGCGGCTGGCCCTGGTCGCGGGTCTCCAGTTCGGCCAGGGTGTCCGCATGCTCGTCGATCAGGTCGGCGACCCGCCACAGCAGCCGGGCCCGCGCGGCGGCCGTCATCCGGGCCCAGGCGGGGGCGGTGAGCGCGGCGCGGGCCGCGGCCACCGCCGCGTCGACGTCCGCCGGGCCGGCCTGGGCGTAGCGGGCCAGCGGTTGCCCGGTCGCCGGATCCAGCGAGGTGCCGTACCCGCCCGTCGCCGTCTCGAGCCAGTCGCCGTCGATGAACAGCCGGCACACCTGGTCGATCGTCGTCGCCGGGGTCACGACTGCTCCTGCCGGGTGTGGTGGCCGGCGGTGACGAAGTCGGCCGCCAGTTCGCCGATGAGGACCGCCGGCGCATGGGTGTTGGCGGTGGTCACCGCCGGCATGATCGACGCGTCGGCGACGCGTAGTCCCCGCACACCGTGCACCCGCAGCCGGGCGTCGACCACCGCCTGGTCGTCGGCGCCCATCTTGCAGGTGCCGACCTGATGGTGGAAGGTGCCGGCGGTGGCGCGTACGTAGGCGCGCAGCTCGTCGGGGGTACGCACGGTCGGGCCCGGATAGACCTCCCGCGCACCCCACTCGCCGGCCAGGGCGGAACCGGCACCCATCTCCCGGCACAGGATCACCGCTTCGACGAGCGCGTCGACGTCCTGCGCGCAGGCCAGCGCCGCCGGGTCGATGTCGAGCCCGGCGTGCGGGTCGCCGCCGGCGAGTCTGATCCGTCCCCTGCTCACCGGGCGGACCAGGCCGGCCTGGAGCGTGAACCCGTCGGCGGGGCCGGACATCCCCGGCTGGTACATCGGGACCGGGAAGTGCAGCGCCTGCACGTCGGGAACCGGCAGGCCGGAGCGGGTACGCCAGAACAGGTGACTCTGCATCGGCGTCAGGTCGGGAGAGCGGCCGACCTGACGGGCGGTACTGAAGATGACCGGGCTGAGCAGGTGGTCGTGCAGGTTGCGGCCCACCCCGGGCAGGTGCACCCGGACGTCGATGTCATGCCGGCGCAGTTCGGCGGCGTCACCGATGCCGGAGAGCATCAGCAGCCGGGGGGACTCGACGGTGCCGGCGGAGACGATCACCTCGATGTCGGCGTGGGTGGTGTGGGTGAGCCCGTCGCGCTCCCACTCGACCCCGGTGCAGCGGTCCTGGGCGAACAGCAGCCGGCGGGCGTGCGCGCGGGTGACGACGGTGAGCCCCGGATGGTCGAGAACGGGACGCAGGTAACCGACGGCGGCGCTCTGCCGTCGGCCGTCCCGGATGGTCAGCTGGGTCTGCGACACCCCGTCGAGTTCGCCGGAGTTGTAGTCGGGGTTGATCCCGACCCCGATCTCCTGCGCCGCCTTGATGCAGGACTCGAAGATCGCATCCGGGCGGTACTGGGACATCACGTGGATCGGTCCGCCGGTGCCGCGCAGCGGGGACGCGGCGTCGAAGTCCTCCATGCGCCGGTGCACCGGTAGGACGTCCGCCCACGACCAGCCGTCGTTGCCGAGGTACGCCCAGTGGTCGTAGTCGGCGGCGGCGCCCCGTGCCCAGATCATGCCGTTGAGCGCGCTGGATCCGCCGAGAACCCGTCCGCGCGGCCAGTGCAGTCGCCGGTGCCCGGCGTGCGGCTGCGCCACGGTGTGGTACGCCCAGTCCTCCTCGGCGAACCAGAGGTGGGCCAGCCGTCCGGGCGTACCGATGTCGGGGTTGGTGTCCTCGCCGCCGGCCTCGAGTACGACCACGCGCAGTCCGCGCTCGACCAGCCGGCGGGCCAGGGCGCAGCCGGCGGATCCGGCACCGACGACGACGATGTCGGCGCCGGCAGGTGTCGCTGTCACGTGTGTTGCCCCTTTCCGCCCGGCGAGGTGCCCGCGGGGCGACGTGTGGTGTCAGGCGGCGGCCAGCACCAGGACGGCGTTCTGACCGCCGAAGCCGAACGAGTTGCTGAGGGCGACCTCGATGCGCTGCTCCCGGGCTGCCTTGGTGACCACGTCCAGGTCGACGGCGCTGTCCTGTTCGTCGAGGTTCGCGGTCGGCGGGACGAGACCGTGCTGCACCGCCAGCACGGTCAGGGCCGCCTCGATCCCACCGGCGGCACCCAGGGCGTGGCCGAGGGACCCCTTGCTCGCGGTCACCACCGGCGACGGGCCGAGCAGGCGGTGCAGTACCCGCGCCTCGGCCAGGTCACCGGCGGGTGTGCCGGTGGCGTGCGCGTTGACGTGGTCCACGTCGGCCGGTACGAGACCGGCTCCGCCCAGCGCGACCCGCACGGCCCGCTCGACACCACGGCCCTCCGGATCGGGGGTGGTGGGGTGGTACGCGTCGGCGCTGGCGCCGAAGCCGAGCAGCCGGGCCCGTACCCGGGCACCCCGGGCGGCGGCGTCCGCGGCGCGTTCCAGGACCAGCAGGCCGCACCCCTCGCCGAGGACGAAGCCGTCCCGGCCGACGTCGAACGGCCGGGACGCGGTCGGGTCGGCGCGCTTCGACAGTGCCCCCATCTGCGCGAACCCGGCGACGACGAGCGGGGTGATGCCGGCCTCGGTGCCTCCGGCCACCACCACGTCGCAGGTCCGGCTGCGCAGCAGGTCATGGGCCAGGCCGATGGCGGTGCTGCCGGAGGCGCAGGCCGTGGCGGTGACCAGGTTGGGACCGCCCGCGCCCAGGTCCATGCCGACGTGGCCGGCCGCCATGTTGGACAGCATCATCGGCAGCGTCAGCGCGGAGACCCGGTGCGGCCCCTCGGCGGCGAGCACGCCATGCTGGGCGGTCGTGGTGGACACCCCCCACATGCCGCAGCCGATCACCACGCCGACCCGGGCGCCGTCCCAGGTCGCGGGGTCGAGGCCGGCGTCGGCCACCGCCTCCCGGGCCGCCACCAACGCGAACTGCACGATCGGGTCGTACTGCCAGTGGCGGCGGCCGAGGGCGGCGCGCGGGTCGAAGTCTGGCACCCGGCAGGAGAGGTCGACGGGTACGCCGGCCAGGTGGGGGTCGCGGGTCGCCGTGGAGACCCCGGCGCAGACCGTCTGCCAGGTCCGCGCCACGCCGACCCCGCCCGGGGTGACCAGTCCCAGACCGGTGACGGCGGTCTCCATCCCGGTCACGCCGCGCGGGCCAACGAGGCTTCGATGACGCCGGCGAGCGCGCCGATGGTGGTACGCGGCGTGGCGTCCTCGTCGGCGATCCTGATGTTGAACTCCTTCTGCAGGACCAGGGCCAGTTCCACCATGAACAGCGAGTCCAGGTCCAGTTCCTCGAAGGTCACGTCCGGACCTATCTCGTCGGGCTCCGTCTCGAAGCGGGTGGTGAGGATCTCCACCATCTGCTGGTAGACGTCGGTCATGTCACACGCTCCTCGTGGTCCGTGGGTCACCGTGTGGCCGGGCCGATGATCGACGGCTCGGACGTCGGTTGATGCGGTGCCGCAGCCGGGTCCGTCCCGGCGTTGGCCGGGTCCGTCGCGGCGGCGGGTCTCGGCGGGTCCTCCGGCCGCTCGACGGGCCGCAACCGGGGCCAGACGAGTACCGTCGATCCCCAGGTCAAGCCCCCGCCGAAGGCGGTGAGCAGGACGCGGTCGCCAGCGGTGAGCACACCGGTGGCGCCGGCGTCGGCGATGGCCAGCGGGATGGAGGCGGCACCGGTGTTGCCGACCCGGTCGATGTTGGACACGATCCGCTTGCGGTCCAGATCGAGTTCGTCGGCGAGGGCGATGAGGATGCGGATGTTGGCCTGGTGGCTGACCACCCGGTCGACCTCGTCGAGCTGCCAGCCGACACGCCGCAGGACGGTGCGGGACGAGGCGGCCATCCGGATGACCGCGTTACGGAACACCTCGCGTCCGTCCATCGTGAAGTAGAAGTCGGCGGGGTCGGTGGGCCGACCGGACAGCCGCTGCCGGGCTCCACCGGCGGCCACCTGGATCAGGTCGCTTTCGCCTCCGTCGCTGCCGAGGTCGAAGGGGCCGAGTGCGCCAGGCTCGTCGCGGCCGCCCGCGCGCAGCACGACCGCCCCTGCCCCGTCGGCCAGGACCACGGCGGTGGTGCGGTCGGCCGGGTTGGTCACGCTGGAGAGCGCATCGGCGCCGATGACCAGGACCTGGTCGGCGAGTTCGGTGGCGATCAGGCCGGCCGCGGTGGCCAGGGAGTAGACGAACCCGCTACAGACCGCAGCCAGGTCGTAGGCGGGCACCCCGGTCAGCCCCAGCCGGGAGGCGACCTCGGGTGCGGTGGCCGGGCAGGACCGGTCCGGCGTCATGGTGGCGACCACGACCGCGTCGACGCCGGGCGTCCCGGCGGAGGCCAGGGCCCGCCGGGCGGCCTCGACCGCCAGGTCCGCCGTGGACATGCCGGGATCGACGAGGTGGCGTTGCGCGATTCCGGTACGCGACCGGATCCACTCGTCCGAGGTGTCCAGTTCGGCGGAGAGGTCCGCGTTGGTGACCACGCGCGGCGGCACCCAGCCACCCACCCCGGCGAGCACCGCCGACCGGGTCGTCACGGTACCCGCCGAATAGGTAGATTCATATTGAATCCCTTGCATCTCATTGAGTTCCAGCCAGTAGCCAGTTAACACCGCGGCACCCGCACCGCGCCCCCTAGGTTCTGCCCGGTGGGGTTTCCCCCAGTACTCGAAGGCCCAGCGGCGAAATTAGGCTGATCACGCCTGAATCCCGTGGTGGAGCGTCCGTAGAACGACGAGAGGAAACCGACGTGCCATTCGCGCAGGGCCATGCGCACGCCATTTCTGCCCCACTACTGGACCACGTTGTGGTATTGCTCGACGGGGCCACATTCCAAGAGATATTCGCCTGCGACATGCTTCGTGAACAATTCGCCCGGGTGAAACCGAAGAACGTCACCAGCTCGGTTGCCGGGCAGTACTCGGCACTCGGGGTGGCCGGCGAGAACACCCTGCTGGAGTTGTTCGACGGCGCGCTTCCCGGATCGCACCGCCTCACCGGTGGGCTGGTTTTCTCCTTCGAGCACCCCGGCTCCGTGCAGCGGGCCCGGGAGGTGCTGGACGCCGGCCCCGGCGGTCGCTACGAACTGGTGCACCGCAGCAGCGCCGACACCGGCGAGCCGGAGCCCTGGTACCACATGCTGCGGGTCGACCTCGGCGAGGACAGCCCGCTGCTGATGTTCCTCAACGAGGTCACCGGAGAGTACTTCGACTCGGTGTCCGCCCGCCGGGGACCGGACGGGGAGCTGCTGCGCAGCGGCTACCTCGACGCGGCCTTCGGCGCCGGGACCCACGACCGGCGGTGGCTGCGCGACATCACCGCGGTCACCCTGCGGGCCCGCCCGCAGCGGGCCGCCCGGATGGCCGACGCGCTCACCGCGATGGGCTACCGGCTCACGCCCGCCCCGCCCGGGCCCAGCGGTGACGCCGCCTCCGACACCGGCCCCACGTACCGGATCACCGGCCCGGGCGTCGACATCACCCTCGTCGGCTCGGCCACCGCCCCCGAGGGGGTCCTCGACATCACCACGGACCTGCACGAGGCACCGCGGCGGCACCAGGAGTTCGTCTTCGGTGACACCTCGCGGTTGGTCCTACGGCAGGACGGCACCGCCCACTGGACGTTCACCCCACCGGCCGGAGGATAGGTACGTCGATGCCCGGCGATTCTGTGCTGTTCCACGAGGCGGTCCTCGCACACGCCGCCCGAACCCCCGACGCGGTCGCGGTGGAGTCCACCGACCGGTCGCTGAGCTACGCCGAACTGGTCACGCACGCCCACGGCATGGCACGCCATCTGCGCCGCCACGGCGTCGGGCCCGACGTACCGGTCGGGATCGCCCTGGACCGGTCGGTCGAGTCCGTCGTCACGGTGCTCGGCGTCCTGCTGGCCGGCGGCGCCTGGGTGCCGCTCGACCCGTCCTACCCCGTCGAGCGGCTGTCCTACATGCTCGCCGACTCCGGCGTGGACCTCGTCGTCGCCGCGGCGTCCACGATGGACCGGCTGCCCGCCGGGCGGGTACGCCGCGTCGACCCGGCCGAGGCGCTGGCGGACTCCTGGCCGGCACCCGATCCGCTGCCGCGGCCCTCGACCGCTCGGCACCTCGCCTACTCGATCTACACCTCGGGGTCCACCGGGCGGCCCAAGGGGGTCCTGATCAGCCACGGTGGCCTCGCCAACCTGGTCCGAGCCCAGGCCGACGCGTTCGGGGTGCGCCCCGGCGACCGGGTCCTCCAGTTCGCCCCGTCCAGCTTCGACGCCTCCGTGTTCGAGACCACCATGGCGCTGGCCACGGGCGCCACCCTGGTCCTGGCGGACCGGGCCGCCATCGCCCCCGGGCCGGACCTGGTCGCCACCCTGCGGACGCGGCGGATCAGTCACGTCACGCTGCCCCCGTCGGTGCTGGCCGTCCTGCCGGACGAGGCCCTGCCCGACCTGGCCGTGCTGATCTGCGCCGGCGAGGCACTCCCCGCGCCACTGGTGCGGCGCTGGGCGCCCGGCCGGCGCATGTACAACGCCTACGGCCCCACCGAGGCCACCGTCTGGGCCACCCTGGCACAGGTGTACGCCGACGGCCGGCGGCCGTCCATCGGCGTACCGGTCACCGGCGTCCACGTCGCCGTGGTCGACCCCGACGGCCGTCCGGCACCCGACGGCGAGGTCGGTGAGCTGGTGATCGGCGGAGCCGGCGTCGCCCGGGGCTACCATGCCCGGCCCGCGCTGACCGCCGAGCGGTTCGTCCCCGACCCGGACGGCCCGCCCGGCGCCCGTCGGTACCGCAGCGGCGACCAGGTGCGCCGCCACCCCGACGGCGCCCTCGAGTACGTCGGTCGCATCGACCACCAGATCAAGCTACGGGGGCACCGGGTCGAACCGGACGAGGTGACGGCCGTGCTGGCCGGGCATCCCGCCGTCACCGACGCGATCGTGGTCGCTCGGGGCTCCGGCGACAGCACCCGCCTGGTCGGGTACGCCGCCAGCGACCACGACCCGACCGGGCTGCGCGCCCACCTCGCCGAACGGCTGCCCGCCTACCTCGTGCCGGACGTGGTGGTCACCCTCGACGCGCTGCCGCTGACCGTCAGCGGCAAGATCGACCGAGCCGCCCTGCCCGAACCCGACCGGGCCAGCGCCGGCCTCACCGACACCGTCACCCTTCCGCGCACCGGCACCGAGCAGCTCCTCGCCGGCTTCGTCGCCGACCTGCTCGGCCACACCAGCACCACGGACCCCACGCCGGCCGACCAGCGCCTCGGCGTACACGACGACATCTTCGCCCTCGGCGCCAACTCGCTGATGGCCGGCCGGCTCGCCGCGCGGGTCCGCGCCGAACTCGGTGGCGAACTGCCGGTCGGGGTCATCTACCGGTCCCCCACCGTCGCCGCCATGGCCGCCGCGCTCGACGACGGCGACGACACCGAGCGCGCACCCAGCCCGCCGCCGCTGCGCCCGGCCGCACCCGACGCGGTCGTGCCGCTCTCCCTGCCCCAGGAGCGGATCTGGTTCCTCGACCAACTCGACCCCGGCAACCGGGCGTACCACGCCCAGGCCACCATCCGGCTGCGCGGGCCGCTCGACCGGGCGGCACTACGGGCCGCGCTCAACGAGATCATCCGCCGCCACGACATCTTCCGTACCGGATTCGTCGCCGGTCCGGACGGTCCCGAGCAACGCACCGCGGCCCACTGCGCCATCGACCTCCCGGTGGTCGACCTGTCCGCGTACGACGAGCCGGAGCGCGGCCAGCGGGCCGAGCAGACCGTGGCCGATTATCTGCGCGAACCATTCGACCTGGCCAGCCCGCCGCTCGCCCGGTGGGCGCTGATCCGGCACGCCGACGACGACCACACCCTGGTCCACGTCGAGCACCACCTGGTCCACGACGGCTGGTCCTTCGCCGTCCTCATCGAGGAGCTCACCGCCCTCTACGGCAGCTACGCCGCCGGGCGGGAGCCGGACCTGCCGCCGGTGGTCTGCCGCTACCGCGACTTCACGCTCTGGCAGCGCGGGTGGATGCGGGGTGCGGCGCTCGACCGGCACCTGTCGCACTGGACCCGGGAACTCTCCGGCGCACCGCACGAGCTGGCGCTGCCCCTGGACCGGCCCCGCCCGCTGACCCAGAGCTTCACCGGCGCGTCGCTGCGGATCGACCTGGCCGGCGAGCTGTGTGAGCGGCTGCGCGCGTACAGCCGCCGGCACGGGGTCACCCTCTACGCCACCATGCTCGCCGGCTTCGCCGCCCTGCTGAGCCGCTACGCCCGCCAGGACGACATGATCATCGGCAGTGGCGTGGCGAACCGGCGGCTCGCCGAGACCGAACGCATGATCGGGATGGTCGTCAACACCCTGCCGCTGCGGGTCGACCTGTCCGGCCGTCCCGGCTTCACCGATCTGGTCCGCCGGGTGCACACCCGCGCCGCGCGTGCCTACGAGTGGGCCGACGTGCCGCTGGACCGGCTGGTGGAGGCCGTCGACCCGGTGCGCGACCCGTCGCGCAACCCGCTGTTCCAGGCCATGTTCAGCTTCCACGACTCCCCCATGCCGCGGCTGAACTTCGCCGGGCTGACCGGCACCGTCCTGGAACGACACAACGGCACCGCCAAGACCGACCTGAACGTCGTGGTCCTGCCCCGCGCGGAGCAGCACGCCGGGCAGGGCCACCGCGACGACACCGCGCCGATCACCCTGATCTGGGAGTACGCCACCGCCCTGTTCGACGCGTCGACCATGCGACGGATGACCGGGCACTACATCCGGCTGCTCGACGCGGCCATGACCGACCCCGACCAGCCGGTCGGCCGGTTGCCGCTGCTCGGGGCGGCGGAGCAGGACCGGATCGTCCACACGTACAACCGGACCGCCGCCGCCTTCCCGGCGGACCGCACCGTGCCGGACCTGTTCGCCGAACAGGTGGCCCGGCGACCGCACGCCCCCGCCGTCGAGTCCGCCGGGCAGACCCTCAGCTACGCCGAACTCGACGACCGCGCCGACCGGTTGGCCCGGCTGCTGCGCCGCCGGGGTGTCCGCGCCGACACCCCGGTCGGTGTCCTGTTCGAACGCGGCAGCGACCTGATCACCGCGTTCCTGGCCGTCCTCAAGGCCGGCGGCGCCTACGTCCCGCTCGACCCCGGCTACCCGGCGCAGCGGCTGCGCTGGCTGCTGGCGGACTCCGGGGCCCGCGTGGTGGTCACCCGGGCCGACCTGGCCGGTCTGCTGCCCACCGACGACGTGGACGTGGTCACCGGCGACGACCCGCAGGCCGGGACGGAGGAGCAGCTCGACGCCGTCCCGGACTCCCCCGCCGGCCCGGACAGCGCCGCCTACGTCCTCTACACCTCCGGCTCCACCGGCCGCCCCAAGGGGGTGGCCGTCGCACACCGCGCGATCCTGCGGCTGGTCTGCGGCACCGACTTCGTCCGGTTCGGCCCGCACGAACGCATCGCCCAGGTCGCCGACGCGTCCTTCGACGCGATCACCTTCGAGGTGTGGGGTGCCCTGCTGCACGGCGGCACCGTCTGCGTCATCCCCCGCGACACCATCCTGAGCCCGGGCCACCTCGGCGACGAGCTGCGCCGGTGCGCCATCACCAGCATGTTCCTCACCTCGGCCCTGTTCAACGAGGTCATGGCGCACCGGCCGGACAGCTTCGCCACCATGACCAACCTGCTGGTGGGCGGGGACGCGCTGAACCCGGTCCGCATCCGTCAGCTGCTGCGCGGCCCGCACGCCCCGGCCCGGCTGCTCAACGGCTACGGCCCCACCGAGACCACGACCTTCGCCGTGGTGCACCACATCACCGACCTGCCCGACGAGGCCACCTCCGTGCCCATCGGTCGGCCCATCGCCAACACCACGGCGTACGTGCTCGACGACGAGCTGCGCCCGGTGCCCGAGGGCGTACCCGGCCAGCTCTACCTCGGTGGTCCCGGTCTGGCCCGGGGCTATGCCGGCCGACCCGCGCTGACCGCACAGCGGTTCGTCCCCGATCCGTTTGGCGCCGACGGTTCCCGCCTCTACGACACCGGCGACGTGGTGCGCTGGCGCACCGGAGGGGTGCTGGAGTTCCTCGGTCGGATCGACAGCCAGGTCAAGATCTCCGGCTTCCGCATCGAGCCGGGCGAGGTGGAGAACACCCTGCTCGACCACCCGGCGGTGGCCGGCACGGCGGTCGTCGTCGACGGTGCGGCCGGTCGACGCCTGGTCGCCTACGTCGTTCCCGCGGCCGGCCGGGCCGAGCCGAGCGCCACGGAGCTGCGGGCCTGGCTCGCCGAGCGGCTGCCGCCCTACCTGGTGCCCGCGGCGTACGTGTCCCTGGCCGCTCTCCCCCTCACGGAGCACGGCAAACTCGACCGGGCAGCCCTGCCGGCCGCCGAGATCGAGCGCATCAGCCTGCGGGTGGCCTTCCGTCCACCACGGACCGACACCGAGCGGACCGTCGCCACGATCTGCGCCGACCTGATCGGGCTCGACCAGGTCGGCCTCGACGACGACTTCTTCGCCCTCGGTGGGCAGTCCCTGCTCGCCATGCGGCTGGTGGCCCGGGTGAACGAGACGTTCGGCACCGACGTGGCACTGGCCCGTTTCCTGCGTACCCCCACCGTCGCCGAGCTGGTCGCCGCCCTCGACACCCGTACGCCGGGCGGCGACGCGGCCGGGCCGGGCGGCATCGCAGCCGGTAACTGGCACCAGATGGAGGACCTGTTGCGGAACGTCGACCAACTCACCCCCGAGCAGGTCGACCAGTTGCTGCACGACTTCGCGGACAACGAGGCAGACCGATGAGTGACACCGACACCGACGCGCGGCGGGCCCTGCTGGCCCAACACCTGACCCGACGGCTGGCCCAACGCAGCCACCCGCTGTCCTACCCGCAGCAACGGCTGTGGTTCCTCGACCAGCTCACCCCCGACAACCCCGTCTACAACATCCCGCTGGGCTACCGCATCCGTGGCCCGCTCGACGTCGACGCCCTGCGACAGGCCCTGACCACGGTGGTACGGCGGCACGAGGTGCTGCGTACCGTGTTCCGGGCGGTGGACGGCCAGCCGCGTCAGGTCGTGCTGCCACCGGCGGAGACACCCCTCGGTGTGCTCGACGTGGCCGACGCCGCCGAGGCCGCGGCGCTGGCCGGGGCCGAGGCGCGTACCCGCTTCGACCTGGTCAACGGGCCGGTGCTGCGGGCCACCCTGTTGCGGCTGGGCCCGGAGGACCACTGGCTGTGCCTCACCGTCCACCACATCGTCTGCGACGGTTGGTCGCTTGCCATCATCGAGCGGGAACTGACCGCCGCCTACACCGGACGGCAGCTGCCCGACCTGCCCGTCCAGTACGCCGACTTCGCCGAATGGCAGAGCGGTCACCTGACCGGTGCCACCCTCGACCGCCTCGTCGCGCACTGGCGGGACCGGCTCGCCGACGTACCGCTGCTGGCCAGCCTGCCCACCGACCGGCCCCGCCCGCCCACGCAGACCTATTGCGGCGCGCACCTGGACCTGCGTCTCGACCCCGATGTCACCGGGGCGGTGACCGCGCTGGCCCGGCAGGCCGCCGCGACCCCGTTCGCGGTGCTGCTGGCCGCCTTCGCCGTCGTCGTGCAGGCCCACACCGGTACGGCGCAGGTCGTCGTCGGTTCGCCGGTGGCTGGCCGGCAACGCGCCGAGATCCAGCCGCTGGTCGGCTTCTTCGCCAACACCCTGGTCCAGCGCATCGACCTGACCGGCGCCCCGACCTTCCGGCAGCTCGTCGAGCGGACCCGCGACGAGACCCGCGACGCCCTGGCCCACCAGGACCTGCCGTTCGAGAAGCTCGTCGAGGAGTTGCACCCCAGCCGGGACCTGGCCCACAACCCGCTGTTCCAGGTGCTGTTCAGCTACCACGACACCGACGCGGCGGGGCTGGCCCTGCCCGGCTGCACGGTCACCCCGGTCCCCGGTGACACCGCCACCGCGAAGTTCGACCTCACCCTGTCCCTCACCCGGCGCGGGCCGGACCTGACCGGTCGCCTGGAGTACAGCACCGACCTGTTCGATCCCGACAGCGCAGAACGGATGGCCGCCCGCTTCCGTCAGGTCCTCGCCGCGGCCCTGGCCCGTCCGGACACCCCGGTCCGCCAGCTCGACGTCCTGACCCCGGACGAGCGCCACCGGCTGCTCACCGAGTGGAACGCCACCGGCGTCGAACGCCGCACCGACGTGCTCGTCCACGACCTCGTCGCCGCGCAGACCCGGCGTACCCCCGACCGGGTCGCCGTACGGGACGCCGGCCCCGGCGACCAGCCCGGGCTGACCTACCGCGAACTCGACGAGCGCGCCGAACGCTTCGCCGCCACGTTGCGCGGCCACGGTGTCGGCGCGGACGTGCCGGTCGGTGTCCTGCTGCACCGCGGCACCGACCTGGTGGTGACCCTGCTGGCCATCCTCAAGGCCGGCGGAGCGTACCTGCCGCTGGATGCCGCCCTGCCAGCCGACCGGCTCACCTTCATGGTCGCCGACTCCGGTACCCGGGTGGTGGTCACCACCGACCACCTCGCCGGCCGGCTGGGCGGCCTGCCGGTCACCACCGTCGCCCCCGGCACCCCGCCCGCCGAACCGGCACCGACCGGCGCGGCCGGGCCGGCGCGCGCCGACGACCTGGCCTATGTCATCTACACCTCCGGTTCCACCGGACGTCCCAAGGGGGTGCTGGTCACCCACCGCAACGTGAGCACCTTCTTCGCGGGGATGGACCGCGAGTTCGGTCCGGACGCCGACGGCGGCCGGGACGAGATCGGGCCGACCTGGCTGGCGGTGACCAGCGCCTCCTTCGACATCTCCGTGCTGGAGCTGCTGTGGACCCTCACCCGTGGCTTCGAGGTCGTCGTCCGGGGTGACGAACCCACCTCCGGCGCCTCGACGGCCACCGGCGCCCCGGTGCCCGCCGAGGTGCAGGCCCGGCCGATGGACTTCAGCCTCTTCTACTTCGGCGGTGACCGGGGCGGCGCCGCCGACGACCGGTACCGGCTGCTCGTCGAGGGTGCCCGCTTCGCCGACCGGCACGGGTTCGCCGCCGTGTGGACCCCGGAACGGCACTTCCACGACTTCGGCGGGCTCTACCCGAACCCGTCGGTCACCGCCGCCGCCATCGCCACCATCACCGAACGGGTGCAGATCCGGGCCGGCAGTGTCGTCGTACCGCTGCACGACCCGCTCCGGGTCGCCGAGGAGTGGGCCGTGGTGGACAACCTCTCCGGCGGGCGGGTCGGCATGTCGGTCGCCTCCGGATGGCAACCGAACGACTTCGTTCTCGCTCCGGAGCGGTACGCCGACCGCAAGGACCTGATGCTGGCGGGCATCGACGAGGTACGCCGGCTCTGGCGGGGCGGGACGGTCAGCCGTCCGCGTCCCGGTGGCGACCACGTCAGCGTGCGCGTGTACCCGCCACCGGTGCAGCCCGAGCTGCCCGTCTGGGTCACCAGCGCGCGCAGCCCCGACACCTTCCGGATGGCCGGCGAGATCGGCGCCGGGCTGCTCACGCACCTGCTCGGCCACTCGGTCGAACAACTCAAAGAGAAGATCACCATCTACCGCAGGGCCTGGCGCGAGGCCGGTCACGCCGGTTCCGGCCACGTCACCCTGATGCTGCACACCTTCCTCGGCACCGACACCGAGCACGTGCGCGAACTGGTCCGCGCGCCGCTGTGCGGATACCTGAAGAGCTCCTTCGACCTGCTCTCCGGTCTCGGCGCGGTCTCCGGCAGCAGCAGCGACTTCCGCGCCCTGCCCGAGGAGGAACTCGACGCCCTGGTCGAGCAGGCCTTCGACCGGTTCTTCGACACCGCCGCTCTGCTGGGCACCCCCGAGGCCGCCGCGGACCTGGTGGACCGGCTCAAGGCGATCGAGGTGGACGAGGTCGCCTGCCTGATCGACTTCGGCGTCGACCACGACGCCGTGCTGGCCGCCCTGCCGCACCTGCGGGCCGCCCGGGACATCAGCGAGGACCGCCGTCGGGTGGCGCTGGCCGACGAGCCCGTCGCCGCGCAACTGCGCCGCCACCGCGTCACCCACCTGCAGTGCACCCCGTCGCTGGCCGGTGTGCTGGCCGAGGATCCCGACACCCGCGCGGCGCTGCGTGACCTGCGCCGCCTGCTCGTCGGTGGGGAGGCGCTGCCCGCCGCGCTCGGCGCCGACCTCGCCGGCCTCGTCAATGGCGGCGTGCACAACATGTACGGCCCGACCGAGGCGACCGTGTGGGCGAGCACCCAGCACGTCACCGGTGACCGGCCGGTCGCCTCGACCGTGCCGCTCGGCCGCCCCCTGGCCGACGTACGGGCCTACGTCGTCGACGCGGACCTGCGGCCCACTCCGGTCAACGTCCCCGGTGAACTGCTGCTCGGTGGCCCGGGCGTCACCCGTGGCTACCACGGCCGCCCCGCGCTGACCGCGGAACGCTTCGTTCCCGACCCGTTCGCCGCCGACGGTTCCCGCCTGTACCGCACCGGCGACCTGGCCCGTTGGCGCCCCGACGGCACGCTGGAGTTCCTCGGTCGGCTCGACCACCAAGTCAAGATCCACGGCCATCGCATCGAACTCGGCGAGGTCGAGAGCGTGCTGGCCGCCCAGCCGGACGTCCGTGCCGCCGTGGTCGTCGTACGCGGTGACGGTGCCCGCCGCAGCCTGGCCGCCTACTGCCAGCCGGCCCGCGCCGGCAACCCGGCACCCGACCCGGCCGCCCTCCGGGCCGCGCTGGCCCGCGCACTGCCGGACTACATGGTGCCGGCCACCGTCACCGTCCTCGACGAGTTGCCGCTGACCCCGAACGGCAAGATCGACCGCAACCGGCTGCCCGACCCGCACGCCGCCGGGCCCGACCGCTACCTGGCTCCGCAGACCGACGTCGAGCAGACCATCGCCGAGGTGTGGGCTCAACTGCTCGGCCGCGACCGGGTCGGTCTCGACGACAACTTCTTCCACCTCGGCGGCAACTCGCTGCTGGCGGTCCAGGCCAGGGCCCGGCTGTTGGCCCGCGACGTGGCCGGGTTGTCCCTGGTGGACCTGTTCCGCTACCCGTCGGTACGCGCGCTCGCGGCCGCCTGCGCCACCACCGGCAACCGTCCCGACGCGCTGGCCGGGACCCAGCAGGCCGCCGGGCGACGCGCCGCCGCCCTGTCCGCCGCCGTCTCACGCCGGGCGCGAAGGAGCTGACCGGCCGTGACCGCGCATTTGGAGAGCACCGGAACCGCCCCGGACGGCGGTCCGCCCGACGGGGTAGAACCGATCGCGATCATCGGCATGGCCTGCCGGGTGCCCGGTGCCGACACCGTCGCCGGCTTCTGGGCCAACATGCTCGACGGCGTCGGCTCGATCACCCGCTTCACCCCCGACGAACTTCGCGCCGCCGGCGTGGACCCGCACCTGCTCGCCGACCCCGAGTACGTTCCGGCGGGCGCGATGATCGACGACGCCGACCACTTCGACGCGGAGTTCTTCGGCTACAACGCCGCCGAGGCCGAGACGATGGATCCGCAGCAGCGGGTCTTCTGCGAGACCGCCTGGGCGGCCCTGGAGGACAGCGGCCACACCCCGGACCGCACCGACGGCGCCGTCGGCGTGTTCGCCGGCATGTTCATGAACAAGTACCTGATGGCCAACCTCGCCACCAACCCCCGCTTCCAACGTTCGGCGATGGCACCCCTGGCCCGCATCTTCAACGACAAGGACTTCCTGGCCACCCGGGTGGCGTACCTCCTCGACCTGGACGGCCCCGCCTGCACCGTGCAGACCGCCTGCTCGACCTCCCTGGTCGCCACCCATCTGGCCTGCCAGTCCCTGCTGACCTACGAGTCGGATCTGGCGCTCGCCGGCGGGGTGGCGATCAACCTGCCGCTGAAGGCCGGCTACTCGCACACCTACGGCGGGGTGTTCAGCCCCGACGGGCAGTGCCGGCCCTTCGACGCCGACGCCGAGGGGACCGTACCGGGCAACGGCGCCGTGGTCCTGGTGCTGCGCCGGCTCTCCGACGCCCTGGCCGACCGGGACCACGTCTACGCGGTGATCCGGGCCAGCGCGGTCAACAACGACGGCGCGGTCAAGGCCGGTTTCACCGCACCGAGCGTCGACGGGCAGGCCCGCGTCGTCACCGCCGCGCACGCCCTGGCAGCGGTCCCGCCCGGCAGCATCGGCTACCTGGAGGCCCACGGCACCGCCACCCAGGTGGGCGACCCGATCGAGGTCGCCGCGCTCACCCAGGCGTTCCGCGTCGGCACCGCCCGGCGGGGCTTCTGCGCCCTCGGCTCCGTCAAGGCCAACATCGGTCACCTCGACGCCGCCGCCGGAGCCGCCGGCCTGATGCGCGCCGCCCTGGCCGTACGGCACGGACGGATCCCGCCCATGCGGAACTTCCGCTCCCCCAACCCCGACCTCGACCTGGACACGTCGCCCTTCTACGTGCCGACCCGCGCCACCGAGTGGTCGGCCGGCACCGGACCACGCCGCGCCGGGGTGAGCGCCTTCGGGGTCGGCGGCACCAACGCCCACGTGGTCCTGGAACAGCCACCGCCCGTCCCCGACCCGGCCGGCACGGCACCCGCGACCGGCTGGCACCTGGTGCCGCTGTCCGCGCGCGACCGCACCGCCGTCGACGCCGCCACCCGCCGGCTGGCCGACCACCTGGAGGACCACCCGGACCTCGACCTGGCCGACGTCGCCTTCACCCTCCAGGAAGGGCGGCGCGGCTTCCCGGTACGCCGGTTCGCCGCCTGCGCCGACCTGACCGACCTGGTGGCCGTGCTGCGGGGGGAGGACCCGCACCGGCTGGTCACCCGCACCGCCCCGGTCGCCGCCCACCGGGCGGTGTTCATGTTCCCCGGCGGCGGCAACCAGCACCGGGACATGGGTGTCGACCTCTACCGCAGCCAGCCGGTGTTCCGCGAGGAGTTCGACCGCTGCGCCGCCCTGCTCCGCGACCGCCTCGACGTCGACCTCGCCGCGCTGCTGTTCCCGGGCGGCGGTGGCGGGTCGGGACGGGGGCGCGCCCTCGGCCGCGCCGAGGGACCCGGCGTGGTCACCGCGCTGTTCGCCGTGGAGTACGCGCTGGCGAAGCTGTGGATGTCCTGGGGCGTGGAGCCGGTCGCCCTGCTCGGCCACAGTCTCGGCGAGTACGTCGCCGCCTGCCTGTCCGGGGTGTTCACCCTCGGCGACGCGCTCGCCGTCACCTACGCCCGTGGTGAGTTGTTCGCCCGGATGGCCCCGGGCCGGATGCTCGCCGTACCGCTGCCCGAGGCACAGGTCGCGGAACTACTCGACGAGAGGCTGTCGATCGCGGCGGTGAACGCGCCGGAGTTGACCGTGGTGGCCGGCCCGGACGACGACGTCGCCGCCCTCGACCGGCTGCTGGCCGGCCGGGGCGTGGACTGCGGGCGGATCAACGTGCCGGCGGCGAGCCACTCCTGGCTGGTCGAACCGATGCTCGACGAGTTCACCGCCCGGGTGAAGGAGTGCGACCTGCGTCCACCGCACACCCCGTTCGTCTCCTGTGTCACCGGCACCTGGATCCGCGCCGAGGACGCCACCGACCCGCACTACTGGGCGCGTCACCTGCGGCAGCCCGTACGCTTCGCCGACGCGCTGCGGACCGTCCTGGCCACGCCCGACCGGGTGCTGCTGGAGGTCGGGCCCGGGCGCGCGCTGACCGCGCTGGTGCCCGGGCAGCGGCTCGCCCCCACCCCGACCGCGGTCGCCTCACTGGGCCACCCCCGCGACCGGCTGCCGGACACCGCGCACCTGATGGCCGCGGTCGGCCGGCTCTGGCAGGCCGGGGTGAGCGTGGACTGGCCGGCGCTGCACACCGCGCGGCCGGCCCGACGGGTCAGCCTGCCCGGCTACCCGTTCCAGCGCCGCCGGTACTGGGTGGAACCGGGGGCGACCGCCGTCGGCGCCGACCCCGGACCGGCCGCCACCTCCGACGCCTCCGTCGCGTCGACCTCGGGCGGCGTCGACCAGGACGACGCAGCGGACGACGGCTACCTCGGCCCCCGCAACGAACGGGAACGCCAGGTCGCGCGGGTGTGGTGCGACCTGCTCGGTGTGGACCGCGTCAGCGTCACCGACGACCTGTTCGACTGCGGCGCCCACTCCCTGATGATCACGCAGGCCGCCCGGGAACTACGCCGTCTCGGCGCGCCCCGGCTCACCGCCCGCGACGTCCTGGCCAACCCCACCGTCGCCGGCCTGGCCGCCCGGATCGAGGCCGCCGTGACCGGGCGACCCCTGATCGAGGTGCACGGCAGCGGCCCCGACCTCGCCGCCGAGGTCGTCCTCGACCCGGCGATCGCCCCCGACGCGGCCGCGCCGGCCCGCACCGGGCCTCCTCGGGTGGTGCTGCTCACCGGCGCCACCGGGTTCGTCGGCGCGTTCCTCTGCGCCGAACTGGCCCGGCAGACCAGCGCCGAGATCGTCTGCCTGGTCCGGGCCGCCAACCCCGAGGAGGGCACCGAACGCCTGCACGCCGCCCTGACCTCCTACGGCCTGCCGACACCACCCGCGCACCGGCTGCGCGTCGTCCCCGCCGACCTGGCCAGGCCCCGACTCGGCCTGACGCCGGCCGACTTCGACACCCTCGCCGACGAGGTCGACGCGATCTACCACTGTGGCGCCTGGGTCAACTTCGTGCGCCCCTACCGGTCCCTCAAGGCCACGAACGTGCGTGGCACCGAGGAGGTACTGCGGCTGTCCACCCGGGGCCGGCCGACGCCGGTGCACCACATCTCCACCCTGGCCGTGCTCGCCGGAGCCGTCGCCGCCGGCGTCGGGCAGATCCACGAGGACGACCCGCTGCCGCCGCCGGTGGGCCACGACACCGCCTACAGCCAGAGCAAGTGGGTCGCCGAGGGTCTCGTCGGCATCGCCCGGGAACGGGGCGTGCCCGTGTCGGTCTACCGGGCCGGTGCCGTGCTCGGAGACAGCCGCACCGGCGCGACCAACCGGGAGGACTACGTCACCAAGGTCATCCAGGGCTGCCTCGACCTCGGTCTGGCCCCCGAGCGCCGGTACGCCTTCGCCGCCGCCAGCGTCGACTACGTCGCGCGCACCGTGGTCGCCCTGTCCCTGCGACCGGAGACCCTCGGCGGCACCTTCCACACCGTCAACCCCGACCCGCTGGACTGGAACGACATGTTCACCCACCTGCGGGCCTGCGGCTACCGGGTGCCGAGCGTCGACTGGCAGCGCTGGCACCACCAGCTCACCGAACAGATCGAGGCCGACGAGACGTCGAACAACCTCGCCCCGCTGATGGCGATGCTCGGCGACACCCCGGACCGGGACATGCCCCGGATGCGCTGCGACAACGTCTGGTCGGCGCTGCCGGCCGACCTGGCCCGCCCACCGGAGCTGGACGCCGCGTTGTTCGCGCGGATGCTGGGTTTCCTCGCCCGGGGCGGGGTCCTGCCCGCGCCGCCGGACGCCGGTCCGGACCGTCCCGGCACGACGCCGGCCGTTTCCCCCGACACCGCGCAGGAGGACCTGCTCACATGACCATGCTCTTGACCGGCGCCACCCTCATCGACGGGCTCGGCGACGAGCCGGTGACCAACCAGGCCGTACGGATCGAAGCCGACCGGATCACACAGGTGGGGACGCGGGTCCAGGCCGACGGCGCCGACCTGGTCGACCTGAGCGGGTTGACCCTGCTGCCGGGGCTGATCGACGCGCACACCCACGTGGGCTACTCCAGCGACGTCCGCGCGATGCTCGGTGGGCAGCTGTCGGTGGCCGAACGGGCCGCCGACATCTTCCGCAACCTGCGCGAGACCGTGGACGCCGGGTTCACCACGATCCGTGACTGCGGTGGCCTCGACCTCGGGGTGCTGCGTACGGTGCGACGTGGGCTGGTACCCGGCCCCCGGATCTGGGCCGCCGCCGTGGCGCTGTCCCAGACCGGCGGTCACGGCCGGCTGGGTTCTCCGCTGGCCCCGGCGGGCCCGTCGCCCCTGTCGGTACGCGGCCTGACCGGGATGACCCCCAACGCCGACGGCGTCGAGGAGGTCCGCCGAGCTGCCCGCGAGTGCTTCCGTCAGGGCGCGTCGTTCCTGAAGATGGCCGTCACCGGCGGGGTCATCTCGGTGTCCGACTCGTTGGAGGACACCCAGTACACCGTCGAGGAGATCGCGGTGGCCGTCGCCGAGGCCCGCGCCCGCAACACCTACGTCACCGTGCACGCCCACAACGACGCCGGCATCCACAACGCCGTCCGGGCGGGTGTCGGCTGCGTCGAACACGGTACCGGCCTCGGCGAGGCCACCGCCGCGATGATGGGTGCCCACGGCGTGCACCTGGTGCCCACCCTGGCCATCGCCGAGACGATGCGTACCGACGCCGCGCGGCAGGGACTCGCTCCCGGCTTCCGGGACCGGGTCGGCGACACCGCGCAGCGCATGATCGACGCCATGTTGCTGGCCCGCGAGGCCGGCGTGCTGGTCGGCTCCGGCTCCGACCTGATCGGACCGGACCAGAACCACCGCGGACTGGAGCTCGTGCTCAAGGCCCGCGTCCTGGGGCCCATGGCGGCGATCGTCTCCGCCACCTCGGTCAACGCCCGCATCATGCGGGTCGCCGACCGGGTCGGGTCGGTCGAGGTGGGCAAGCTGGCCGATCTCGTCGCGGTGGACTTCGACCCGCTCAGCGAGCCGCACCTGTTCGAGGACCCGGACCGGGTCGTCCTCGTCGTCCGCGACGGCGAGATCGTCAAGGACACCCGCAAGTGACCCCGGCGCCGCGCGGACACCCGCCGACGATCGCCGCCGTGGGGCCGGCCCGGGCCAACGGCCGGCCGGCCGGCGCCGTCGCCGACCTGCGCGCCCCGACCACCGCCGAGAAGGTGACCGAGCTGCGCCGCCGACGCGCCGAGGCGGAGCAGCCCGGCTCCCCGCGGGCCGCCCGCCGGCTGGCCGCCCGGGGCCGGATGACCGCCCGGGAGCGGATCCTGGCGCTGCTCGACCCCGACTCGTTCGTGGAGACCGACCGGCTGGCCCGCCGGGACGTCGGGGGGTACGCCGGGCCGCAGCCGCCCGGTGACGGTGTCGTCACCGGTTTCGGCACGGTCGACGGCCGCCAGGTGTGTGTCTACGCGCACGACGCGACCCACCGGGGCGGTAGCGCGGGGGCGGTCTTCGGCGCCAAGGTCTGCAAGATCCTCGACCACGCCATGCGCGTCGGCTGCCCGGTGGTCGGCATCAACGACTCCAGCGGCGCCCGGGTGGAGGAGGGGGTGCTGGCCCTGGCCGCGTACGGCGAGGTGGCCCGTCGGATGGTGACCGCCTCCGGGGTGATCCCGCAGATCTCCCTCGTCATGGGGGTCTGCGCGGGCGGTGCCGTCTACACCCCGGCGTTCACCGACTTCGTGGTCATGGTGGAGAACACCTCGCACATGTTCGTCACGGGCCCGGACGTCATCCGGGCGGTGACCGGGGAACAGGTCAGCATGGAGGCCCTGGGCGGCGCCACGGTGCACGCCACCCGGAGCGGTAACGCCCACTATGCCGCCGCGAGCGAGGCCGAGGCCATCGACTACGTCCGGGACCTGTTGTCCTACCTGCCGGCCAACAACCTCGACCCGGCCCCGGTCTGGCCGTCGGCGTCCCTGCTGGAGCCCACCGGCGCCGACCGGGAACTCGACACGCTCGTGCCCGATCGGGCCACCACCCCGTTCGACATGCACGAGGTGGTCAGGCGGATCGTCGACGACGGCGACCTGCTGCCGGTGCACCCCGACTTCGCTCCCAACATCATCTGCGGCTTGGCCCGCGTCGACGGTGTCACCGTGGGGGTGGTCGCCAACCAGCCGTTGCACCTGGCCGGTGCCATCGACATCGACGCCGCGGAGAAGGCCGCGCGGTTCGTCCGCTTCTGCGACTCGTTCAACATCCCCCTGCTCACCCTCGTCGACGTACCCGGTTACCTGCCCGGTACCGCCCAGGAGCACCAGGGCATCATCCGCAGGGGTGCGAAACTCGCGTTCGCGTACATCGAGGCGACCGTACCGAAGATCACCGTCGTGGTACGGCGGGCCTTCGGTGGCGGGTACGCGGTCATGGGATCCAGGGAGCTGGGCGCCGACCTGTGCTTCGCCTGGCCGACCGCGCAGATCGGCGTGATGGGCGCGGCGGGCGGGGTCGCCCTGCTGCACCACCGTACCCTCGCCCAGGCCGACGACCCCGCGCTGTTGCGTCAGGTCCTCGTCCACGAGTACGAGGACCGGTTGCTCACGCCCTACCGGGCCGCCGAGCACGGCTGCGTCGACGACCTGATCCTGCCGTCGGAGACCCGGCCCACGGTCGTCCGCGCACTGCGTGCCCTGGTCGACAAGCGGGTCATCGGTCCGGCCAAGAAGCACGGCAACATCCCGCTGTGACCCGACCGTCCCCGGCGCCGGGGGTGCCTGCCAACCGCGCCGGGGACTCAGTTCGCCGCCGCCTCCCCGGCCGGCACCGCCGCACCGACCGGCTGCCCGGTGGCCCCGATGAGGCGGGCGACCACCGCTCGGGAGGACACGCCGAGCTTGGCGAAGATGTTCGCCAGGTGCATCTCCACCGTCTTCTCGGTCACGAACAGCTCCTGCGCCACGCGCCGGTTCGTCAGTCCCTGGCTGACCAGCACGGCGACCTGCCGTTCCCGACGGGTGAGCAGGTTCAGGCCCGCCGTCTCCTCGCGTTCGTCCGGGCCCGTACGGCGCGACGACCGCGCCGCCAGGCGACGCCGCTCCAACACGGCCTGCCGGGCCAGCCGGTGCGCGCCCCATCCCTCGAACGCGGCCTGCACCGCCTTTATCTCCCGGTAGCTGTCGTCGACCAGGCCGAGTGCGGCCAGCGGTCCGACGGCGACCATCCGGGCCCGGGCAGCGTCCACCACCATGCCGGCGGAGGCCAGTTCCCGCGCCGCCACCTGAGCGGCGGCCACCGCCCGTGCCGGGTCGTCGGCGGCCAGCACCTGTGCCCTGGCGAGCAGGGCCAGCCCGGTGTGGCCTGGCAGGTCGAGCACGGCGGCGGCCGCATCGGCGCGGTCGGCCCAGTGCGCCGCGAGTTCGGTCCGACCGGCGGCCAGTTCCGCCCGCGTCATCGCCTCGCACCAACCGGCCTGCGAGCACAGGTCGGAGGCGGACGGGCCGGAGTTGTCACCGAGCTGCGTTCGGGTCAGGTACGCGGCCACGTTCCCGCCGGCCAGCCCGATCTCCACCAGCAACCGGCGGACCAACAGCGAGTACGGTCCGTCGGACAGCACCGGCAGGGCATCCACCTCCGGGTAGGTCTCCGCCGTCGTCCGTACCTGGCTGTCCATCCATGCCCGCAGGACGCGGGCCACGGCGATCTCCCGTTCGCCGCCGACCGCGGTGGCCACCTCCGCCGCCCGCTGCGCGCACTCCTGTGCCTGCGGCAGCCTTCCTTTGACCTGCAACGTCACCGCCAGAGCCACGTGGAGCCGGGCCAGCAGCAACAGCTGCCCGCTGTGCTGGGCACCGGAGACCGCCCGGTCCAGGTGGCGTAGCGCGTCGTCGAAGCGCTCGTGCAGGATCTCCGCCTCGATCACCCATTTGGCGGCCCGCAGACTGCGGACGAACTCGCCGTCGAGCATCGCGTCGAGCAGGTCGACCGCCTGATCCAGGCGGCGACGCGCGGCCGGCATGTCCAGCGCGGCGGTGTCCGCCACCGCCAGCAGGGCGAGCGTGGTGGCCTCCGCCGAGCGGGCCTGATGGCGCTGGGCTGCCGTGTACGCCACGGCGGCCAGTTCCCGGGCGACGTCGGCGCGGCCCGCGGCCAACTCCAGACAGGCGAGTTCGAAGCTGAGCATGGCCCGTCCGATGCTCTGGGCGGCGGGCAACGCGGCCAGCTCCGCCCGGGCCAACGCGCCCGCCTCGGCACGTCGGGACAGCGACAGCTCCACCATGACGCAGAGGGCCACCGCATGGGCGCGACGGGTCGTCGGGCGACGTTGCCGCATCTTGAGCGCCTCGTGCAGCGCGTTACGGCTCGCCACCAGGTCACCGACGACGGCGGCCAACTGGGCGAGGCGGACCAGCAGCACGACGCGTCGCAGGTCGTGGTCGGGTCGATGCGGCAGCAGCCGCAGGGCCACACGGAGCCAGTGCGCCGCGGTGACCGGGGCGTGGTGCTGCGCCGCCATGGCGGCCCGGTGCAGTATCGACACCGCAGTCAGGTCGCCGGGGCGGGCGGTGCGGGCGACGTGCGGGGCCAGCGCCTCGGGCGGGGCGCCGCGCCGGCACAGCGCGGCCGCCGCCCGGTCGTGCGCGGCCAACTGCCAGCCCGGGCTGACCGCGTCGTAGACGGCCCGCCACAGCACGGCGTGCCGGAAGCTGATCAGCCGGCCACCGGCGACCGGGCGGACGATGTCCAGTTCGGCCAGTTCGTCCAACGCGCGGTGCACCTCGGCGTCGCGGCACTGGCCGATCTGCGCGACCAGCGCCGGCTCGAACACCTCTCCCGCCACCGCCGCCGCGTCGAGGACGATGCGGCTCAGCGGGGAGGCGGCTTCCAGCTCCCCGACCAGCCTCATCCGCAGCGTGACGGGCAGCTCGCCGACGACCACCGAGGCGGTGCTGCACAGCCCGGTGGCGGCGGCGGCCAGCGCGTGCAGGTGCAACGGGTTGCCGCCACTGTGTCGGTAGAGGGCCCACTGCCACGGCGTCCTGCACTGTGGACCGAGCAGGGTCTGCGCGTCCTGCTCGGTGATCGGCCCGAGCGGTACTTCCCGCACCCACTCGTCGCCCGGTGCGCCGACCAGCGCGGTGTGCAGGCGTACCGGGGCCTGGCGGGGCCGGTAGGCCAGCACGACCAGCAGTGGCACCGGCGACGGGGTACGCACGAGCTGGGTCAGCAGGGCGATGGTCGTCTCGTCGGCCCAGTGCATGTCGTCGACGATGACGACCAGGTTGTTGGCGTCCGCGTCGCCCGTCCGGTTGACGAGATCGCGCACCAGTTGGACCGAGGCGGTGGCCCCCGTCGGCGCCTCACCCGGGTCGGTCTTCCGATTCGCGCAGCGGTCGCAGTCGACCAGCGCGTCGAGCAGCGGGGCCAACGGTTGTGACCGCCGGCCCCGGGTGGCCGAACTGGACACCACCCGGGCTCCCCGGCGACGGGCGTGCTCACCGAACTCGCTGAGCAGCCGGGTCTTCCCGATGCCGGGATCGCCGGTCACCGCCACGACCCGGACGCCGGCTCGGCCTGTCGTCTCCAGGGCGCTCCGCAGGACTGCCAGTTCGGGGTCACGACCCACGAACGGAGGCATCAGCACCACTGTCCCGACGCATACCCGCTGCCACCGTCTGGTTTCCACCGAACCCCGGGACCGGCCATTCTAGATCGACTCCCGTCTTCGACGATACGCCGCCATACGCCAATAGGACATTAGCAGGATTGGATTGGTTTTTGCGAGATGGCTCTCGACGCAAAAGCCGCACCACGCAGCAGACCCGGACCTACGGAGGCCCCCGATCCTAGGGAACTCCCCAGTGCCCGACAAACAACCACAAGTCCATAATCGACGTTAGCCATTTATGAGGCGGAGGCATCATTGAGCACCCGGCTGTACGCCCTCCCTGTCGACCAGACGGGCTGGCACATCAAGGCAGGGAACACCACCGTATTCGACTGGGACTACGACGAGAGCCGGGACAAACTGCTCACCCTTTACGAAAAGGGCAAACAGCGGCAGTGGAACGCGGCGGAACGACTCGACTGGACGATCGAGATCGATCATGACGACCCGATGGGCATACCGGAAGAGTCGGTGGCCATCTACGGGTCGCGCACCTGGCAGTCACTGAACCGCAGAGAAAAGGCCAATGTCCGGCTGCACATGAACTCGTGGCAGTTCTCCCAATTCCTCCACGGCGAACAGGGCGCACTCATCTGCTCCGCCAAGATCGTGCAGACCGTACCGGACATCGACTCCAAGTTCTACGCCGCGACCCAGGTCGTCGACGAGGCCCGCCACGTCGAGGCGTACTCCCGCTACCTGAGGGAGAAGATCGGCTTCGCCTATCCCATCAATCCGCACTTCAAGGACCTGCTCAACGACATCATCTCGGACTCCCGCTGGGACATGACCTACCTGGGCATGCAGGTCCTCATCGAGGGTCTCGCCCTGGCCGCGTTCGGGCAGATCCGCGACTACTCCAAGGAACCGCTCGCCCAGGCGCTCAACGCCTACGTCATGCAGGACGAGGCACGTCACGTGGCCTTCGGTCGGCTGGCCCTGCGCGACTACTACCCCGAGCTGACCCAGGCCGAGCGCGACGAACGTGAGGAGTTCTGCATCGAGGCCTGCCACATGCTCCAGCAACGCTTCGTCGGCGAGGAGGTCTGGACCGCCCTCGACCTGGACGCCGCCGAGTGCATGGCCTTCATGCGCGACTCCGAGCACTACCAGTACTTCCGGTCCAAGCTGTTCTCCCGGATCGTGCCCACCCTCAAGGACATCGGCCTGTTCGGCCCGAAACTCCAGCGGGCCTTCGCCGACATGGGAGTGCTCAGCTACCAGGACGCCAACCTCGACCGGTTGATGACCGAGGACGAGAACGTCGCCGACGAGGTCGACAGGCTGCGCCGCGAGCAGGTCGCGCGGGCGATCCGGCT
This sequence comes from Micromonospora sp. NPDC048170, assembly GCF_040652795.1. Classification (NCBI taxonomy): domain Bacteria; kingdom Bacillati; phylum Actinomycetota; class Actinomycetes; order Micromonosporales; family Micromonosporaceae; genus Micromonospora; species Micromonospora sp. NPDC048170. Next base: position 175,446 of record NZ_JBEZMR010000008.1, on the reverse strand, counting down.
CGGCTCAGAGTCGTCCTGACCCCCCACACCGAGCTTCCGGCCCGAGGAGATCGCCCCGTGGACACTCCAACCGCTGCACCCGCCAACTACGTCCCGCAGGCGTTGGCGCTGTTCGAGAAGTACGGTCCGGCGGAGGCGATCGTGTACCAGGGCCGCCGGCTGACCTACGCCGAGCTGCGGCACGGCGTCCTGCACCTGGCCGAGGCCCTGCGCGGGCAGGGAATGGTCGCGGGCCGGGCGGTGGCGGTGGTCGCCAACAACCACCCGGACGTGGTCATGTTGCACTTCGCCCTGCACCTGCTGGGCTGCCGGTCCGTCTGGGTGGCCCACGCGCCCCTGGAACACCAGTTGGACTTCCTCGGCCAGGCCCGCCCGGACGCGCTGGTGTACGACCCCCGCACCCACGCCGAGGCCGGCGTCGAACTGGCCCGACGGTCGGCTACCCCGGCCGTGTTCACCCTCGGCCCCGCCGCCCTGGGCACCGACCTGTGGCAGGCACCCCGGCGGGCGCTGGACCCGGCCGACACCACGGGCGAACCCGCGTCGGTGTTCCAGACCAGCGGTACGACCGGGCGCCCCAAACTGGTCCACCACCGCAACGTGCTGTTCCAGACGATCCTGGAACTCGCCACCAGGTGGGCGGGCGAGGGCCGCCCGACGCGCCACCTCTACTACGGCGTCTTCTGGCACGTCAGCTCGCAACTGGGCGTCATGGGCATGCTGTTCGCCGGCGGGACGCAGGTGATGTGCGACTCCTTCGACGCCAGGCAGTTCTTCACGCTCATCGAGCAGGAGCGCATCACCAGCACGAACGCCGCCTCACCCCGCCTGTACGAGCTGCTGGACTGCCCGCTGCTCGGCCGGACCGACCTGAGCAGCCTGGAGATGATCACCCTGGGCGGCTCGACCGTCGCCCCTGCCCGGCTGACCCAGGCACTCGAACGCTTCGGGCCCATCGTGCGCGTGGCGTACGGGATGAGCGAGGCGCCCCTGATCACCGAACTCAACGGCGACGAGCACGACCCGAGCCGGCCGCACCTGCTGCGCTCCTGCGGACGCGCCTACGGTGACGTACGCATCGCCATCCGGGACGAGGCCGGACGGGAGTTGCCGCCCGGTCAGCACGGTCAGGTGTGGATCACCGGTTCGCTGGTGATGGCCGGGTACTGGGGGCAGCCCGAGCTGACCGCCGGGACACTGGTCGACGGCTGGCTGCACACCGGGGACACCGGACACCTCGACGAGGACGGCTACCTCTACCTGGTGGGACGCGACCAGGAGCTCATCGTCACCGGTCCCGGCGCCGTCAACGTCTACCCGGGGCCGGTCGAGGATGTCCTGACCGCCCACCCCGACGTCCACGACGCGGCCGTCGTCGCCGTACCCGACGACGCCTACGGTGAGGCGCCGTACGCCTTCGTCGTGCCCGCACCGGGGGCCACCGTCACCGCCGAGCAGCTCCGCGACCTGGTCACCGAGCGCCTCGACACCAACTGGACCCCGCGCGACGTGGAGTTCGTCGACGCGTTGCCCATGATCGGTTACGGGAAGGTCGACAAACGCGCACTGCGCGACCGCTATCTCGCCCGTACCTGTGCGGCAGTCGGTTCACCGGAGTGACGGTGTCCACCCGGTCCCGGGCCGCCCTCGTCGGACTGCTCACCGCCGGAACGATCTCCGACACCGGCACCCGGGTGTCCACGGTGACGCTGCCCTGGCTGGTCCTGGTCACCACCGGCAGCCCCACCCGGATGGGCCTGGTCGTCGCGGCCGAGATGCTGCCCTACGTGCTGACCAGCGCGCTGGGCCCACCGCTGGTGGACCGGCTCGGTGCCCGTCGGGTCTCCATCACGGCCGACCTGGCCAGTGCCGCCGGCATGGTGCTGCTGGCCGTCACCTACCAGTTCGGCTTCGCCACGCTGCTCGGTCTCGTCGCCGTCATCGGTGTCCTCCGGGGCCTCGGCGACAACGCCAAGCGGGCGATGGCGCACGCCACCATCGCCGCGGCGGGTGCTTCGATGGCCCGGGTCAGTGCCATCGACGACGGCCTGCACCGGATGAGCATCCTCGTCGGCGCACCGGTCGCCGGTCTGATCATCGCCTGGTTCGGCATCACCCAGGCCATCCTCATCGACGCGGCGACCTTCGCCGTGGCCGCCGCCGTCGTGACGGCGCTGATCCCGGCATCCATCGGACGACCCACCAGCGCCGCCACGACGGAGCGGGAACCGTACCTGAAGGCACTGGGCATCGGGCTGCGTCACCTGCGACAGGACCAGGTCGCCGTCGGGATCTTCGCGGTCATGTTCATCATCAACCTGTTCAACCAGGCCAGCGTCGCCGTCTACATCCCGCTCTGGGTCGACGACGTGCTCGACGACCCGGCCGCGCTGGGCGCGGTCAGCGGCGCGCTCGCCCTCGGCGCGATCGTCGGCAACATCGGCTTCTCCATCGCCGCCACGCGGCTGCCCCGCTACGTCACCTTCACGATCGGGCTGCTCGTCGGCGGGGCCCCGCGCTTCCTGGTCATGGCGTTCAGCCACGACCTGCTGGTGGTGGTCGCCATCACCTTCCTCTGCGGCCTGGCGCTGTCCTCCGTCAACCCGATCATCGCCGCGACCATCCTGGAGCGCACCCCGCCACCGTTGCAGGCCCGGATGTTCGGTCTGGCCACCGCGTTCTCCTGGGCCAGCATCCCGATCGGCGGCGTGCTCGGCGGCTGGGCCGCGTCCGCCCTCGGGTTGACCGCCGCGATCGCCCTGAGCGGACTGCTGTACCTGATGGTGGCGCTCACCCTGGTGCTACGCCCCGCCCGGTGGCGCCGCCTGGACGAACCACCGCCCACCATGGCGGACACCACCGAACCGGTCCGGACGTGAACGACACCGCGACGGCCCGATCGGCACCGTTCCCGTCGCCCCGGCCGTGCCGCCCGGCACGGCGCGCCTCGCCCGGCCCGGCGAGGTGCCGGCAACCCCCGACAGTCCCCTTTCCCGATCCACCCGTAACCGGTCAGCACTGCGGAAGGTGCCCACGATGCACGTTCGAGACGACTACGGGCTTCCCATCGCCGAGGCGGACGCGCACGAGGCACTCGCCGCCCACCGCGCCGGCGACCTGCCCCCGGTCGCCCTCATCCGGGTTCCCGAACCGCCCCGCGACACGTGGGCGGACCTCGCCCGTGCCGGGTTCATCCGTAAGCCGATCTGGCTGAGCTGGCGGGCGCCCACCCCACGCTCGGTCGACGACTACGCCGCCCGGCTCGCCCGCAAGGCCCGCCAGGACCTCCGCCGGGCCATCGACCGGGCGGCCGACGCCGACGTGCACATCGAGGTGCACCAGACGCTCGGCGCCGACCAACTCGACCCGTTCCTCACCCTGTACGAGAGCCGGGTCAACGGCATGGCCTTCGGCCTCTCGCTCGCCGGCCCGATGCGCACCGGCATGATCGACAATCCGACGACCTTCGGCGTGTTCGCCTACGAGAAGGGTGAGTTGGTCGGCGGCTGCGTGTGCCGGGAGTTCCCGCAGGACGATTCGGTGTGGCTGCTCTTCTCCGCCGTCGAGGCCCGCTGGCGGGAACACAGCCTCGCCCGGGTGATCTACCTGCACGCCTTCGAGGAGACCCGCAGGCGTGGCTATCCCGAGGTGACCATGGGCAACGACCCCAACCTCTACGGACACGTCGCCAAGCCCGGTCTGTTCCTGTTCAAGACCCGCCTCGGTTTCGAACCCGTACCCGCCAAGCCCGTCGGCCGGGCCCCGGCGGGCGACTTCGCCGACCTGCTGCTGTCGGTCGAGGCACTGACCACACCCGTGGTCATCCTGGGCTACGCCGACGGCGACTCCCACGCCGACGCCAGCACCCCACGCCTGACCAGCCACGTCTTCGGCGCCGGGCCGGAGATCGACATCAACCGGTACACCACCCGCACCGTCGACACGGCCAGCCGCGTCGCCCTGCCGGCACGGGTGACCCGTGCCACCGCCTGTCCCTGAGTCGCAGTCCTGCTCCACCGCCGTACCCACTGGCCGCTTCCGGATGTGACCCACGGAAAAAAACCAGTGCCGCACAGCCACCGATTGTGAGGGCGGAAATGGTCTGTTCGCTCGTCTGCGCCTGCGCGTCCGCCGGGGCGACGCACGCGACCCGTCGTCGGATCCTGATCTCGCCATGAACACGGACCTCGGTCAGGAAAGATCCACACCCGCCCGTCGGTCCGGGTCGGCATCGACGAGGATCTCCGTCCTCGGGCCGTTGCGTCTCGAGCGCCTCGATCACACCGTGCAACTCGGGCCGAAGGTCTCCGGTCTCCTCTCGGCACTGGTACTCCACGCCGGCCGGCCGGCCGACGCGGGCCAACTCGTCGACCTGCTGTGGGGAAAGTCCGCTTCCGCGGCAGCCGAGACGACTCTCCGCAGCCACGTCTCACACCTGCGCCAGAAGCTCGGACGCCCGCCCGGCCAGGACGGCCCGGCGGCCACGGTGCGGACCGTGGGCACGCCGGCCAGCCGGGGCTACCTGCTGGAGGTGGCGCGGGACAGCATCGACGCACAGGTCTTCGAGAGCGCGGTGCTGGAGGGCAGCCGGCTGCTGCGCACCGGCGGTGCCGCCGAGGCGCGGCAGGCGGCGAGGCTGCTCCGGGACGGGCTGGCGCTGTGGCGGGGCACCGCCTTCGCGGACATCGCCCACTGGTGGGGTGCCACGGCCGAGATCAACCGTCTGGACGCGCTGCGCCGGTCGGCGATGCAGATCCGCGCCGAGGCGCTGGTCGAGATCGGCAGCTACCTGGAGGCCACGGGCGAACTCGCCGGCATGATCGCCGTCGACCCGTACAACGAGAAGGTGCGGCGCCTGCTGGCGCTGGCGCTCTATGCCGACCAGCGGGTGGACGAGGCGGCTGAGGTCTGTCGGGAGGGGCTGACCCTGTTGGCGTGCCGTGGCCTCGACGCACCCGACCTTCACGAACTCCAGCGGAGGATCCTGCGACGTACGGTTTCCGTCGGGACGCGCCAGTCGGTGTGGACGGCCAGTTGGCGCTGTACCGCAGCCTGCTCGTCGACCGTCGGCTGCTGACCGTGTTCGGCATCCCGGCTCCACGCGGTCAGCCCGCGGCGGCATCCGGGGCCCAGTACGCCCCTGGCGCGGGGGCGCCCAGAGCGTCACGCACCATGAGGACCGCCTCCAGGCGGTTACGGGCGCCGAGCTTGGCCAGGGCGTGCGAGACGTGGCTCTTGACGGTGGCGCTCGAGACCCCGCAGAGGTCCGCCGCCTCGGCGGTGGTGAGTCCCTCGCCGAGGCGGCAGAGCACCTCGCGTTCCCGGGCGGTCAGTTTCTGCACCGCGTCCCGGGACCGCCGGTCCACCCCGGCCGGGTCGACGTAGAAGTTCAACAGGGCCGCCGAGAACACCCGGTTCCTGCCGGCAACCGCCTGCACGCTGCCGGCCACGCCGCTGAGATCGGTCTCCTTCACCAGGCAGCCGGCGGCGCCGGCCGACACCGCGGCGTCGAGACTGCGCCGGGACCAGTCCAGGCAGAGAAGGACGACCCTGATCCGCCGGGCGGTCAGCTGTCGGATCGCACCGACCATCGGTTCCCCGTGGCTGGCTCCGAGGACGGCCACGTCGACGCGTTGCAGCGGCCAGTCCGCCAGCGGCCGGCGGCCGTCCACCTCGGCCACGACGTCGAGCTGGCTGTCGCCGTTCAGCACGTCGTACAGCAGGTGACGCCAGAGCGGATCGTGGTCCGCGACCAGGACCCGGGTCCGCATCCTGGTGCGGGTCTCGTCACCGTCGGACGTCGTTCGCGACCGGAACTGGCGCGTCGCATCATGGACCACCGTCATACCGGCACCTCCCGATGCAGCTCGGCCGCGCTCAGTCGCCGGGTGCCGTCGTGGAACCGGAACTCGTAACAGATCCGACGCTGGGCCGCGGCGATGAGCGCGGCCAGGTCGGCGGGCCGGTCACAGCGCCCCCAGTGGAGGTCGAGATGCCGGGTCATCACGTCGGCGTCGAGGACGTCGCCCACCCGTGCGTACGCCCGGAAGCCGTCGATGCCGTCGACCTGGCGGACGTCGGCCGCGCCACTGATCGAGACGAGTTCGCAGGGCTCGACCGGGGCCAACGTGTGGTACTGGAAGTGGACCCTGTCCGGCTGGTCGATCCGGGGCACGGTCACCGGTCGGCCGAGTGCCAGCTGCCCGGCGAGACGGACCATGTCGAAGCCGGCGCAGTGCCGGGCCAGGGCGTTGACGTGGCCGCCCAGGCGACCGTTCACCTCGATGATCCGCGGCCCGCGCTCGGTCAGCTTGATCTCGGTGTGGGTCAGGCCGGGGCCCAGGTCGAGCGCGGTGAGGGCACGCGTGGCGAGATCGAGGATCTCCTTCCGCTCGACGTCGGTCACCGCCGCCGGCCAGAACTGCCCCGTCTCCCGGAAGGGCGGCACCAGCGGGAGCTTCCCGGTGACGGCGAGATGCCGCAGCCCCTGCGGCCCGTGGCAGCTCTCCACCGACACGTAGTCGCCGTACGGTCCGCCCGATCGGCCCACGAGCAGTTCTTCGACCACCACCGTGGACGCCCGGCCGGCCGGCAGAAGCGGGGCGAGCACCCGGTGCGCCACCGCGTCGTCAGTGATCACGTACGTGTTCCGGCTGCCCTGGCCGTGGACGGGCTTGACCACGGCGGGCAGGCCGACGTGGTCCCTGGCGGCGGCCCACTCGTCGATCGAGGAGATCGGCCGGCTGCGTACGTCGTCGACGCCGCACAGGCGCAGTCGCTCACGTTGCCGGACCTTGCTGGTCAGCAGCTCGGTCGTGGCGATCGAGTGGAACGGCAGGCCGAGCGCGTCGGCCAGCCACGCGGTGACCGGCAGCATCGGCTCGGAGAAGGTCAGGACCGCCGCCGGGGTGAGCCGACGCACCGCCGCCAGATCAGCCTCGCGGTCGCCGGTCAACGGTACGACGTCCCCCAGCCGGCGCAGCACCTCCCCGGTCCGGTCGGTGTACGCGTTCGGGTTGACCAGGAACGCCACCGGGCCGAGCGCCCCCAGTCCGACGGCGACCTCCGCGGCCGACGCGGCGCCGCGGTCGTACACGACAACCAGCGGACCGGCCATCAGTCGGGCATCCCCGCCGCCGCGTGCAGCGCATCACGGTACCGCTCCAGGTACGTCGTCACCTGCGCCTTGTCGAACAGGTCGGGATCGTAGGCCACCGCGACGGCGGTACCCAGGTCACGAGAGTTGATCATGAAGTCGACCATGAACGGGAAGCTCGCCTTGTCGAAGGCCCACCACGCGCCGGGCCTGATCGCGGTCAGCTGCTCCAGCTGGTCGTACACGTGGAAGTGGGTGAAGTTGAACGCCGTGTCGAACGGTGGCCGGCCCAGTCGTCGCTCGATCATGGCCAGCGGGTACCGGCGGTGACGCATCCCCCGCTGCTCGGCGGCGAGGGCGCTGCGGCACAGTTCCACCTGGTCCTCGGGCACCACCGGCACCCGGATGGGCACGGTGTTGAGGAACAGTCCGACGAGGAGGTCCGCGCCGGCGGTCTCCGGCCGGCCGTTGACCGTCAACCCGGTCACCACGTCGCGGTCCCGACCGGTCCAGGTGCTCAGGGCCCGGATGTGACAGCCGAGAACCAGACTCTTCAGGGGGACGCCGATGCTGCCGGCCGCCGCCCTGAGGCCCTTCAGCAGGGTCTCCCCGACCTCGAAGGTGAGCATCTCCCGTGGGTCGGCCGCGCCGCCGAACCGCCCACGGTCGAGCAGCAGGCCGGGCACGTCCGCCTCGGCGTGCCAGTGGTCGGCGGCCTCCCGGTCGTCGACGGCCTCCCGTTCCAGCCGGAGGAACTCCCGCTGCCCGGAGGCCGGTGGCAGCGGCAGGTCCGCCGGCCGGCCGGTGAGCTTCGCGTCGTACAGCGCGAGAAGCTCGTAGCAGAGTCGCGCGTAGCTCCAGCCGTCGAGGACAGCGTGGTGGAGGGTGAGGGTGACGTGGAAGCAGCCCTCGAGTGCCACCACGTGGCAGCGGAGGGCCGGCGGACGACCCCAGTCGACGGCCTGGGACAGCTGCGTCTCACGCCAGCGGGCGACCGGTTCGGCCGTGGTGGCGTACTCGACGGTCAGCGGCGGGTCCACCGAGGACCACAGCAGTTGCGCGGGGACGCTGAAACCGCCCAGGTCGAAGGAGGAGCGCAGGGCCTGGTGCCGGCCGCACAGCTCGTCGAGCGCGGCCGTGAACAACGCCTCGTCGAACGGCCCGGTCACCTCGACACCGATGAGGTCCTGGTAGAGACGGGGGTCGCCCGACGCCTCGCTCAGGTAGATGAGCCCCACCTGCAGGGCCGAAGCGGGCCAGGCGTCGCGTACCTCCGCCGGCATCAACGCCCGGTCGTAGGGGTCCAGGAGACTGAACGGCTGGTGCTCCCCCACCCCGTCGGCAGGTCCGTCGCGGCCGGCCACCGCCGCCACCAACTCGCCGACGGTCGGAAAGTACAGCAGGTCGCGCAGCTCGACCGGAATGCCCCGCGCGTTGGCGTCCGCGACGACCCGGAGGGCGATCAGCGAATCCCCGCCGAGGGCGTAGAAGTCGTCGTCCGGGCCGATCGGCTGGTCACCGAGGTGCCTCCGCCAGATCTCCACCATGGCCTGCGTCGCGTCGCTCATTCGGCGAACTCCCTCGGGGATGCCGTGCGCCGCCGGGCCAGCACGGGCAGGTGTGTGATGCCGGCGATGAAGTTCGATGCCAGGTGCTCCACCGGGCCGTTGAGCTCGATCCGTTCGAACGCCCGGAACAACTCGGCGAAGAAGACGGCCAGCGTCAGCCGCGCCAGCGGTGCGCCCAGGCAGTAGTGGGGGCCGAATCCGAAGGCGATGTGCCGGTTGTCCGGGCGGGCGATGTCGAACCGGTAGGGATCGGTGAAGACGTCCGCGTCCCGGTTGGCCGACCCGACCCAGACCGCGACCGCCTCGCCCCGACGGACCAGGCCGCCGCTGAGTTCCACGTCCTGCCGGGCGTGGCGCAGGAAGCTGTTGGCCGGCGAGGTCCACCGCAGGCCCTCCTCGACCAGGCCGGTCAGTGCCTCCGGTGCGGCGACGGACTGCGCCGGGTGTTCGATGAGCGCGAGGACGGTGCCGGTGACGGCGTGCGGGGTGGTGGCGTTCGCGCCGAGCAGCAGGCTGTAGCAGTTGTAGATGACCTCTTCGGTGGTCAGCCGCCGGCCACCGGCCAGCATGCCGGCGAGGTGCCCGATCAGGTCGTCCCGTCGCTGGCGTCCGTCGTCGCGCAACTGCGTGGCGAAGTAGTCGAACAGGCCGTGGTGGGCGATGGCCAGGGTGACGGCCGGATGACGCACGCACAGCCCGGGGTCCTCTGGCGCGGTGGCCATCGCGGTCCACCGCGTCAGCTCGGCCCAGTCCGGTTCGGGAATCCCCATGAGCGTCCCGGCGACCGCCATCGGCAGCTGGGCGACGCACTCGGCGAGGTCCCATTCCGTACGGTCGAGCACGGGCAGCAGGATCCGGCGGACCGCCCGGACGACGTCCGGTTCGAGGTCGCGCACCGCCCTGGCGTTCAGCACGCGGTTGAGCGGGGTGCGCAGCTCGGTGTGCCGGGGCGGGTCGGTCGACACCAGCATCAGTCCGGCCGCCCGGTCGCCGTGGCCCAACTGTTGCAGGAGGCTGCCCTGTTCCGAGGTGAACTCGCGGTGGTCGCTGAGCACCCGGCAGGCGTCCTGGTACCTGGTGACCGACAGGAAGGCCCGCCCGTCCGGCAGTTCCTGCCGGTGCAGCGGGTGCCGGGCCCGCATCTCGGCCCACACCGGGTGCGGGTCACCCGTGGCGTAGAAGTCGGGGGCGAACAGGTCGACGTCCGCCACCGGCGTGGTCAGGGGTCGGACTCCGCTGGAGATCCTCACCGGATCTCCTGCATCTGGTGGGCGGCGGCCCGTACGGTGCGGGCCAGTCCGGCCGGTGTCGGGTCCAGATAGAACGACAGCGGGGACACCTCGACGCCGTGTGCCTGCCGGAGTTCCGCGAGGATCTGCACCCCGAGGAGCGAGTGCCCGCCGAGTTCGAAGAAGTCGTCGTCGGCACCGATACCGTCGAGGCCCATGAGGTCCTCCCACAACTGCGTGATGCTCAGCCCCAGCTCCGTGGCCGGTGTCCGATGGTCGGCGCTGACCTCGGGCCGGCTGTGGGACTCCCGGCCCGCCAGATCCGTCCGGTCGACCTTGCCGTTCGCGGTCAGCGGCAACGCGTCCAGCCGGGTCACCCGGGCGGGGACGGCGTACGACGGCAGCACCTCGCTCAGTCGTCGACGGAGCTCCAGCACGGACGCGGTCCCGGTGAAGAAGGCTGCGAGGCGTCTGCTCCCGCGCGCGTCGTTCTGCACCACGACGGCGACGTCGGTCACGCCCGGCGCCTCGACCGCCACGGCCTCCACCTCCGCCGGCTCGACCCGGAAGCCCCGGATCTTGACCTGCCGGTCCCGCCGGCCGACGAACTCGAACTGCTCCCCGGTCCGCCGGACGAGGTCGCCGGTGCGATACATGCGCGAGCCGGGGGTGGCGGCGAAGGGGTCGGCGACGAAGCGGGTCGCGGTGAGGGTGGGGTCACCGAGGTATCCGTGGGCGACGCCGGTCCCGCCGACGTACAGCTCGCCGACCTGACCGTCGTCCACCGGCCCGAGCCGGTCGTCCAGGACGTACGCCGTGCTGCCGTGGATCGGCTGCCCGATCGGGACGGTGCTGCCGGTGACCACGGACGTCATCCGGTGGCAGGTGCTGAAGGTGGTGTTCTCCGTCGGCCCGTACCCGTTGATCAGTACGGTGTCGGGCAGCGCCGCCACGGCACGGTTCACGTGCGGTACGGAGAGGACGTCCCCGCCGGCCAGCAGGTACCGCAGTCCGCGCAGGTCGTCGAGGCCGGCCTCGACCACCCGGTGGAACAGGCCGGCGGTGAGCCACAGCACCGTGGCGCGCTGTGCGGCGACGTGGGCGCAGATCTCCTCCGGGGAGAGATCGCCCGGCGGCGGGATGACGAGGCAGGCCCCGTTGAGCAGCGGGCCCCACACCTCCAGCGTGGACGCGTCGAACGCCAGGGGTGCGTACTGGACGAACACGTCGTCGTCGCGGACCGGCAGAAAGCCGTTCCCCACGACCAGTCGGACGACGGCCCGGTGCGGTACGCACACCCCCTTGGGCCTGCCGGTGGAGCCCGACGTGTAGGCGAGGTAGGCGAGGTGCTCCGGGCCGGCCCGGACCGCGGACGGGGCCGCCGGCCCGTCGTCCGGGGCGTCCGGCACCGGCAGGGCCCGGCAGCCGGTCGGCAGGCCCGGCGCTCCGGCGGGTGTGGTGAGGACCAGGTCGACAGCCGCGTCCCGCAGGATGGCATCGCGGCGCTCCGGCGGGTAGCGGTCGTCGAGCGCGACGTACGCGGCGCCGGAGCGGAGGACGGCCAGCAGGCCGACCACGGCCGCGGCGGAACGTGGCAGGTGCACTCCGACCACCGCCCCCGGCACGGCGCCCGCCTGCTGCAACCGGTGGGCGAGCCGGTCCACGCGCCGGTGCAGCTCGTCGTAGGTCAGCTCGCCGTCCCAGGCCCGTACCGCCGTCCGGGCGGAGTGCAGTGCGGCGATCTGCCGGAACAGCTCGTCGATCATCGCGGGGCACGCTCCTGTAGTTGCGTCGACAGCAGGGCGAGCAGCGTCTCGGGTGCGTTCAGGAACTCGTAGTGGCCCCCCGCGAGGACGTCGAACCGCACGTCGTCGCTGTAGTGCTCCCAGCCCCGCAACTCGGCCTCGGTCACCTCGGGGTCGTCGGCCCAGTGCAGCACCGAGATGTCCATCGGGACCGGGGCCGGCTCGTCGAGGCGGTAGTAGCGGTTGGCCTCCAGGTCCTCGCGCAGCACCGCCATGCTCAGTGCCAGCATCGCGGGATCCGGTTGCCCGCCGCGCCGCACCGCGAGGTCGGCCAGCTCGTCGAGGAGTTCCTCGTCGGTGAGGGCCAGGAACCGGTCGTGCGGGCAGTGGTGCGGCGCGACCTGGGCCGAGACCACGAGGCTGGCCGGGTGCGGCAGCCGGTCGACGGGCAGGCGACGCGCCGTCTCGTACGCCGGCAACGCGCCGGCGCAGTGACCGAAGAAGGCGAACGGTCGGTCGAGCAGCGGCAGGAGTTGTTCGGACAGCACGTCCGCCAGCTGCGCGTAGCTGCGGTAGTGGGGTTCCCGGACGCGGTTCTCCCGACCGGGTAGTTGCACGAGGCAGACCTCGATCCCGTCGATCCAGCGGGGCCACCGGTTGAACATCGACGCGCCCATGCCGGAGTACGGGAAGCAGAAGACGCGGCCCACGGACTCCTCGGACGGGTCGCGCAGCAGCCAACGGTTGCGCTTCACGACCCGCCTCCGCTCCGGCGGCGACCGCACGCGCGGTCGGACGAATGTGTCATCCTCGCTCTCCCTGCGTCGGGCGCATCGGTGCCGAGCCGGTCCCGCACAGCAGGGGTAGCTGCTGGCGGATGAGATCGCCGAGCTCCGCTGCCCGGTCGCGGTAGTAGAAGTGGTCACCGGGCAGCAGGACGGTGGTCGCCGGCCCGAGGGTCAGGTCCTCCCAGCCACGCAGGTGCTCGGGAGTGATGTCGGGGTCGGCGTCGCCTCCGACGATCAACATCGGGCAGGGCAGGGGCTGCGGCGACCCGACGTGCCGCGCGGCCAGCAGCGTGTCGGAGCGGATCGCCTGGATCGCGAGGCGCCGCATCTCCGGGTCGTCGAGGATCTCCTCGGTGACGGCGTTCTCCTCCCGGAGGACGGCGACCCACTGTTCGACGCCGCGTGATTCGATCTCGTCGGCGCACAGGGTCTTGAACGCCGTCGGCTGGGCCGACGAGATCACCAGGAGTTCGACGTGGCGGCCGGAGCGGGTGAGTCGGTGCGCCAGCTCGAAGCAGAGCAGCCCGCCCAGGCTGTGCCCGAGGAGCACCAGGTTGCCGACGGTGTGCTGGTCGATGTCCTGCGCCAACTGGTCGGCGAGATCGTGCAGGCTGGCCGTGGGCGGCTCACCGACGCGTGGCCCCCGTCCCGGGTACTGGAGGACGAGCGTCTCGTCGGCGGTGGGTGCCACGTGCCGCAGCAACTCGTGTACGGAGTAGGCGCTGCCGCCTCCGTACGGCGCCACCACCACGGTACGGGTGGCGGGGCGGCCGGGCCCGCCGGCGACGCCGCGGTACCGCCACAGCCCACGCGTTGTTGGCTCCAGCGCCATGCGGCACACTCTCTTTCATCAATGGATCTCGGCCCAGTGAAGCACCCGGTTGTGGAAACACTGTGGAACCGGTGTGGAAGGCGGGAGCGGGGAGTCGGGAGCCGATCGCCGGTCACGGGCCTCCACCTCCGGTGGAGGCCGGGCGCACCTCCTCCACCATCGGTTGAAGACAGGCCGCCGCATCAACGACATGATCTGAGCATCCGCCGGGCCGCCGTTCTCCGGTGCGCGCCTGGGCCGTGCCGCATCGGCACTGCCGAGCAGGCACCCCGAACTGGCCGGGCGCACCGTCAGCGCCGTGCTTGCGTCACCGCGAGTGAAGGATGAGCATGACTCCAACCGAATCGCGCCGTGGTGTCGGCGGCGAGGCCGAGAGCCTGCTGGCCGGCTTCGCCCACTCCGTGCGTCGTCATCCCGACCGGACCGCAGTCGTCGCGGACGGGCGGGTGCTCACGTACGCCGAACTGGACCGGGCCGCCGAGGCGGTGGCCGCGCAACTTCAGGCCCGGACCGTCGACCCTGGAGCCCACGTCGGCATCTTCCTGCCCCGTACCGCCGACCTGGTCGTGGCGGCGATCGCGGTGATCAAGGCGGGCTGCTCGTACGTTCCGCTCGATCCGGCGAACCCCCGGGCCCGGCTGGAACGCATCCTCGCCGTGGCCGAACCCTCCCTGGTCATCACGACGAGCGCCCTGGCGGGCGACCTGCCACGGGACACCGCCGTGATCCGGCTGGACCACGACCGGCCAGGCAACCTGCCCTACTCACCGCCGTCGGTGCGCTCCTCCGACTGCGCGTACATGATCTTCACCTCGGGCACGACCGGCCAGCCCAAGGGTGTACGGATATCCCACGGCAACGTCCTGCACCTGTTCGACTCGACGGACTCCCTCTTCGCGTTCGACGCTCACGACGTGTGGTCGATGTTCCACTCCTTCGCGTTCGACGTCGCCGTCTGGGAGATGTGGGGGGCGCTGCTCTACGGCGGTTGCGTGGTCGTCGTACCGGAGCCCGCCGTCCAGGACCCGGCCGCGTTCCGGCGACTGCTGCGGGACCGGGCAGTGACGGTGCTCAGCCAGACGCCGACCGCCTTCAACCAGTTGGTCGCCGAGGAGCAACGGCACGACGACAGGTTGGCGGTGCGCCGGGTCGTGTTCGGCGGCGAGGCGCTGCGCTTCTCCAGCCTCGCGCCGTGGGTCGCCAAGTACGGCGACGAGACGGTCGAGCTGATCAACATGTACGGCATCACCGAGACGACCGTCCACGCCTCCTACCGCCGGGTCCGCGAAGCCGACCTGCGCCAGGGGGCGAGCCTCATCGGGGTACCGCTGCCGAACTCCTCGTTCCTGCTGGCCGACGACCAACTCCGTCCGGTGCCACCGGGCGAGGCGGGCGAGATCGTCGTCCTCGGCCCGGGTGTCGGGCTCGGCTACCACGCGCAGCCCGAGCTGACCCGGCAACGGTTCGTCGAGCTGACCGACGCCGACGGGCGGGCGATCCGTGGCTACCGGTCAGGTGACCTCGCCCGGCTCCGGCCGGACGGCGACATCGAGTACCTGGGCCGGGCCGACGACCAGGTCAAGATCCGCGGGTTCCGGATCGAGCTCGGCGAGGTCGAGACGGCGCTGCTGCGGCATCCGGCGGTACGCGCCGGCGCGGTGGCCGTCCGTACCCTGCCGACCGGGGACGAGGGCCTGGTCGGATACGTCGTGCCCGACGACGGGGCCGCCCCGGACCAGCGCCGGCTCCGCGACGATCTCTCGCTGGTCCTGCCCGGCTACATGGTGCCGGCGGCATTCGTGCTGCTGGACGCACTGCCCCACACCGTCAACGGAAAGCTCGACCGGGCGGCCCTGCCGGAGCCGACCCTGGCCGCCACCACCGGCCGCGCGCCACGGTCGCTGGTGGAGGAGCTGCTCTGTCAGCTCTCTGCCCAGGTGCTCGGGCGTCCCGTGGTGGGCCCGGACGACAACTTCTTCGTACTGGGCGGACACTCGCTCACCGCTGTCCGGCTGGTCACCCGGATCAGGGCGGTCCTCGGGCTGGAGGTGAGCATCCAGGAGCTGTTCCAGTCGCCCACCGTCGCCGCGATCACCGCGAGGATCACCGACGCGACCGGTCGTCCGCCACTGACCCGACGTGCCGGCGGCGACGTGGTGCCCCTGTCGCCCGCGCAGCGGCATCTCTGGTTCCGGCATCAGGCGCCCGGCACCGCCCCAGCCGATCAGGGGGCGTACGTCCTGCACCTGAGCGGTCGGGTCGACGTGGCGGCGCTCGACGCCGCGCTCACCGATGTCGTACGCCGGCACGCCGTACTCCGCACCCTGTTCCCGCAGCACCAGGGGGCACCCGTCGCGCGGATCGTTGACGCCACCTCGGTCCCGCCGCCACTGGTCGTCGAACACGTGAGCGCGGAGAAGCTGGCCGACTCCGTCACCGCCGTCGCCCAGGAGCCCTTCGACCTGCGGCGGGACCCCGCCATCCGGGCCAGGCTCCTCCTCGTGGACGAGGACCGCTCGGCGCTCGTGCTCGTCCTGCACCACATCGCCGCCGACGAGTGGTCGTGGCACCCGCTGCTGCGCGACCTGACCGAGGCGTACGCTGCCCGGCTCGCCGGCCGTCCGCCGCACTGGCAGCCGTTGCCCGTGCAGTACGCCGACCACCTCCTGTGGCAGCGGGACCTGCTGGGCGACGCCGACGACCCGGACAGCGTCACGGCGCGGCAGTCGACCTTCTGGAAGGGCTACCTGGACGGCGTACCGCACGAACTTGAGCTGCCGTTCGACCAGGCCCGGCCGGCCGACTCGCGGTCGGACGTCGACCTGGTCCCGGTCGACATCGACGCCGACCTGCATGTCCGGCTCGCCGGACTGGCCGCGGCCAGCGGCACGACCGTCAGCATGACGCTCAAGGCAGCGGTGGCGGCACTGCTGACCCGGTTCGGGGCGGGCACCGACCTGCCGATCGCGGTCACGGTGCCCGGGCGGACCGAGGCCGCCCTGGAACGGCTCGTCGGACGCTTCGCCAACACGCTGGTCACTCGGGTCGACACCACCGGGGACCCGACCTTCGCGGAACTGCTGCTGCGGGTACGGGCCACGGACCTCGCCGCACACCAGCACCAGGATCTGCCCTTCGAACGGCTGGTCGAGCAGCTCGACCCGGCGCACCCGGCCGGCCGGCACCCGCTGGCCCAGGTCAGGACGGGAACCCGACCCGCGATCCCGGCCGGCGTCGCCCTACCCGGGCTCGGTGTGCAGGTGGAGCCGATCGGCCAGCACAGCGCGGCGTTCGACCTGTCGTACCGGTTCGCGGAACGGCGCGACGCGGACGGCCAGCCGCAGGGGGTGCCCGGCTCCGTGGAGTACCGCGTCGACCTGTTCCACCGGGAAACTGTCGAACAGCTCGCGGGCGACCTCAGACGCCTGCTGGAACAGGTGACCACCCAGCCCGCCGCCCGGCTGAGCCAGCTCGACGTGCCCGACGCCTAGCCTTCCGCGCCGGCGCCCGGAGGCGGCGCCGCGTTCGGCACCGCCTCCGGTGGTGCTACCGACACCGGATCAGGGACAGATACCGGCGACCGGATCGTCGCTACCGGTGTCGACGAACGCGTCACTGACGTATCCGCCGGACGGCATCCGGTTCCACAGGTTGGTCCGGTTGTTCCACGGGCCGGTCACATAGTCGCCCGTCGCGGTGCAGGCGATCTCGATGACGTCGCCGTCGTTCACCGAACCGACGACGGAATGGTTGACGCCCGGACCGGATCTGACGTTGATGGTGCTGAACGTGCCGGTCTCCACCACGCCGGTCGGGTAGCTGCTGTCCCCCGGGCCGTAGTTCACGATGGGGCAGCAGTAGTTGCGGTAGACCTTCTGCCCGTTGCGCTCCGCGTAACCCTGGTACGCGGCGTTGCCGGAATACCAGGTCCAGCCGCCGATCGTCTTGCCGACCACGGTGACCGCCGTGTTGCCCCGCCACAGGGTCCAGTGCACGTGGTCCCCGTTGGCCCGGCCGCCGCAGGGCAACTGCACGTCGATCCGGCCGAGATACTCGCCGGCCGCGACGTACGCCCCCTCGCCCTTCGTGGTCTGGTTGCTGATGTGGTAGTAGCCCGTGGTGTAGCCGTTGTCGTGCACGACCTTGACGTACGGCCAGCGGGCGTTGGTGCAGAACCGGTACATGTACCCGGCCCGCGACGCGCGGACGTCCCCGTCGCCGCCGTAGAAGTCGATCGAGTTGTACGGGTACGACTCCCCGGAGTCGCCGTGCACACCCCAGTGCGCCCAGCCCTGGTTGAGCTTCCAGGGCAGCGCCAGGCCGGTGGCGGTACCGGCCGCGGCGACCGACGTCCGGCCGAACAGGTCCCGCTCGGCCTGGCTCAGCACCGGCGCCTGCCGGGCCGCGACGGCGAACTCGGGACTGCCTTCCAGAGCCACCTGCCAGCTGCCACCGACCCGCTGTGCCAGGAAGAGCAGCGCCACCGGTGCGGCTTCGACGTCCGACGGCACCCGGATGACGCCGCCACCGAACACCCAGTTGCGGTTGGCCGCGTACCGCTTGGGTTCGACCATCGTCGCGACGCTGTCGGTGGCGGCGCGGCCGTAGGTCGCCAGCGCGCGTTGGCCGTGCTGGTTCACCAGGCGGGCGGCGACCACCTGTCGCAGCTGGCTCTCGTCAGCCGGCTGTAGCCGGCTCTCCGCGACCTGCCAGGACTGGCTCTTCTCCTCGGCGGCGGGCCCGGCCGGGATCGGGGCGGCGGAGATCGGGGCACCGGGCAGGAGCGCCGTCGTGACGACTGCGGCCAGACAGACCGAAGCCCACCGGGCCGCCAGCCGTCGTGTTCTTCGGGAGGGTGCGGGGCGTCTCATCTGTTTGCTCCTCGAGCGGTGGGGGACGGGACGCGTTGACGATGCAGCCGTTCACCGCGCCACACAACGACCTCGCAGGAACGCCTCGTAGCTCGGTGAACACCGCTCGACGCAGCGGTGAACGTCGCTGGGTGGTGGCCTTGCGCTTCGGTGCCCGACACGGTATTTGTCTGTGAACGTTCACAGGAGTCGCCATGGATCGCGAACTGGCGGCCGTACTGCGGTCCGGTCCCTTCCACGTCGCGCTACGCGCGGCGATCCAGTCCCACGGGCTGGCCCTGCAACGAATCCAGCACCGACTCGACCAGCTCGGCGTACACGTCAGCCTCGGCACGCTCAGCTACTGGCAGTCCGGGCGTCGGCGGCCGGAACGGCCCGCCTCACTGCGGGCGGTGACCGCCCTGGAGGAGATCCTCGGTCTGCCGGCGAACTCACTGATCGTGCTGCTCGGCCCGCCCCGGCCGCGCGGGCCGGCGGCCGGGCTGCCGCCCGGGGCGCGACGGTACGCCGACGTGGTCGACGCGCCCGGGCCGCTCGCCGCGCTGCTCGACGACCTGGACGGGCCGGACGGCCGGCTGCACATCCTCAGTTCCTTCGACAGCATCCTGATCGGCGCCGGCCGGGACGGCCGCCGGTACGAGCACGTCCAGGTGCTGGCGGCCCACCAGGACACCGACCGGCACGTCACCATCTACCAGGGCGATCCCGGCTGCGATATCGGGCTGGTGTCGTTCACCGCCCTGGACAACTGCCGGCTGGGCCGGATCCGCCGGGATCCTCAGGCCGGTCTGCTCGTCGCCGAACTGCTCTTCGACCGCATGCTGCGGGTCGGCGAGACGCAGATCCTCCGCTACCACATCACCGACGCCAGCGGCGTACCCGGCACCGGTTACTCCCGCGCGTTCCGGTTCCCGGTCCACCAGGCGGTGCTGCAGGTACGGTTCGACCCGGCCGCCCTGCCGGTGCGCTGCTGGCGGTTCGTCCGGCGCTCCGCCACCGGCGCCGACGACGAGTGCGAGGAGTTGACCCTCGGCCCGCACCACGACACGCACTACGTGCGGACCGGGGTCCTGCCGGGCGTGATAGGGCTGCGCTGGGAATGGGACTGAGCGAACCGTCCAGCGGCACCTTCACGTACCTCCGGGCTCTGCCCGTTCCGAGACCGCTGTTGCTGCTCGCGGACCTGACGGTATGGCCCGCACGATCAGCGTCCGGGCCCTGACCCGCCGAGCGTGACGGGCTGAACACCGCTATGGCAGGTTGTACCGACAAACGGATGGAGCGTCACATGACAGAGATCGACCTTCCTCTGCCTCCCGTCGTGGATGCCGAAGCGTGGGCGGAAGCGCGGCGCGTGCTTCTCCTGCAGGAGAAGGCGCTCACGCGGATGAAGGACTCCGTCGCGGCCATGCGGCGGCGGCTGCCCGTCGTGGAAGTCACCACCCCGTACGTCTTCGAAGGGGCCGATGGCCCGGTGAGTCTCCTCGACCTCTTCGGAGACCGGCCGCAGCTCATCGTGCAGCACTTCATGTTCGCCGAAGACTGGGAGGAAGGATGTGACGGCTGTTCGATGATGGCCGATCACATCGGCCCTCTCAGCCACCTGCAGGCGCGGCGCACGTCGTTCGCGCTCGTGTCCCGTGCGCCGGTCGAGAAGCTCACGGCATTCCGAACGCGGATGGGATGGAAACTGCCGTGGGTGTCTTCCGGAGGGACGACCTTCAACGACGACTTCGGTGCCACGCAGGACGGTGAGGAACGCCAGGCGGTCAGCGTCTTCATCCGACGCCGCGACCGCATGTTCCACTCGTGGTCGACGTTTGCTCGGGGCGAAGAGCCGTTCATGCTCGTCTTCGACCTCCTCGATCTCACTCCCTACGGACGACAGGAGTCCTGGGAGGACTCCCCCGAAGGGTGGCCGCAGGAGCCGACCTACTCCTGGATGCGGCTGCACGACCGCTACGGCGCCGAGGCTGACCAGTGCGCACACCATGCGGCGCCCCCGCACCCGACGGAGGGCTTCGTGCCCGACCCCGTGTGAAGCAGCACGATCTTCACCGCCGTACGCGACGCGCTGCGCCGGGCCGCCGCGGCGATCGCGTCGGCCGGTCAGGACCGCCCGTGCCGCGACCTCACGGGGCGACCAGGAAGGGGGTGATCACGTCGACCGGGGCAGTCGGCGGGGACTCGTCGCCGTTCGCGTTGACTGCGGTCAGCCGGTACTGGTGGCGTTCAGCGCCGCGGGTGCGCAGGGTCACGGCGTTGCCTGGGTACGTGCCGACCACCGTGGCGCCGTCGTACAGGCGGTAGGCCAGGCCGGGCAACGCGGTCCAGGACAGCGGGACGTCGGCGTCGTAGGTGTTGACGACCGTCGGCTGGGCCACACGGAAGCCGAGCGGAGCCACCGGGCGGTCGGTGGGGCCCGGGAGCGTGGTCACGGTCAGCGGCGCCGAGGCGGGCGTGTCGGGGCAGCCGGGCAACGACCCGACCACGCGCAGGCTGTGTGGCGAGGCCGGCGCCAGGCCCGTGAGCACTGCGCCCGGGTCGGTGACGGTGGCGACGGCGCTGTCGCCGTCCAGCACCGTGTAGGAGCCGGCGGTCGACTCGAGGGTCCAGTCCAGGCGCAGGGTCGACGCGGTGACAGCGGTGGCGGTCACCCTGGACGGGGACGGCGGGAGAACCGGGCAGGCGGCGGTCGAGAGGGACAGGACGGGGCTGTGTTCCGACTCGTTGCCGGCCACGTCCAGCGCCGCCACGGTGAAGCGGTGCACGGTGTCGTGGAACAGGCCGGTGACCGTCGCCGACGGGGTCCAGGTCGTGGCGACCCGGTGGGCGCCATCGTAGACCGCGTACTGGTGGACGTACGAGCCGTCGGACGGGGCCGACCAGGTCAGGCCGATCGAGCGGTCGGTCCGGGCGGTGGTGGCGAGGTTTCGCGGCGCGGCGGTCGCATTCGTCGCGCCTGGCGGCGTGCGGGTGGTGGCGTAGCCGACCGTTGCGTTGCGCGGATCGCAGTTGACGCGGCGCAGGGCGATTGTGTACGCGGTGTCGGGGGTGAGGCCGCCGACGCGCAGGCTCGTGCCGGGCACGATGCCGTAGTCGCGGTCGTTGACCGTCAGGGCGAGCTGCGGCGACGCCCGGCCCACCGACCAGCGCACCGACAGAGCGGAGGACGTCACGTCGAAGACGGTGAGCGGCGCGGGCTCATTGCACTGGGGCGCCATGCCGGGCGTCCACGTGGTGCCCGTGAACGGCGCCGACGGGGGCGACTCCACGCCGTTGGCGGAGACCGCGGTCACCGTGTAGGTGTGGGTGGTGTTGACGCCCAGGTACTGCATCGGGGCCGACGTCGTCGCCGTACGCCGCACGACCGCGCCGCCCTCGTAGACGCGGAACGACGCGACCGCGGGACCGCCCGCCGGCTGGCGCCAGGACAGGTAGATGCCGGTGACGGCGACCGAACCGGTCAGGTCGGCCGGCGCCAGCGGGGCGGGGCCGGCGGCGGCCGCGGGGCCGGTGGTGCCGGCGAGCACGGTCAGCAGGGCGGTGAGCGCGGCGGCCGTGGCGGCGAGCGTACGCATCGGCGGTCCTCTCTATGGAGACGCCGAGAAACAGTAAACAAAGCTTCCTGTCGATGTCAACGTGAGGAGTGCAGAAGGATCACTTGCGCTTGCGGATCTCGTCTGCGGCCTGCGGGACGATCTTGAACAGGTCGCCCACCACACCGAAGTCAGCCAATTCGAAGATCGGCGCCTCACCGTCCTTGTTGACCGCGACGATGGTCTTCGAGGTCTGCATACCGGCCCGGTGCTGAATCGCACCCGAAATACCGAGCGCCACGTAGAGCTGCGGGGAGACCGTCTTACCGGTCTGACCCACCTGGAACTGGTGCGGGTAGTAGCCGGAGTCGACAGCCGCACGCGACGCGCCGACCGCACCACCGAGCAGGTCCGCCAACTCCTCGACCAGCTTGAAGTTGTCGGCGTTACCCACACCACGACCACCGGAGACGACCACACCCGCCTCGGTGAGCTCCGGACGGGAACCCTTCTGCTCAGCGACCCGCTCCACAACCCTGGCCAACTTGTCGGTATCCGTGACCGCGACAGTGAGCTGCTCGACAGCCGGGGTCGCCGCCGCCGGCGTCGGGTTGACCGAGTTCGGCCGGACAGTGACCAACGGCAGACCCCGGGTGACCCTGGACGTGACGATCGCGGAACCGGCGAAAGCCACCTGCGTGGCGGTGCCGTCCGAGTCCAGACCGACCACATCGGTCAGGATCCCGTTGTCCAACTTGACCGCCAGCCGGGCCGCGATCTCCTTACCCTCCTGCGACGACGCCAACAACACCGCCGCCGGCTGCACCCGCGTCACCAGTTCGGCCAGCACACTCGCCTTCGGGGCCACCAGGTAGCCGTCGATCTCCTCACTCTCGGCCGCGTAAACCTTCTCCGCACCGTACTCACCCAACCTGGCACTCAACGCCTCGACAGCGCCGGGACCACCAAGCACCACCGCACTCGGGGTACCCAACCCGCGGGCGAGAGTGAGCATCTCCAGAGTGACCTTCTTGACGCCGAACTCACGAGTGGCTTCGACGACGACGAGAACCTCAGACATGTCCAGACCCCTCACACGAACTTCTCGGCAGCGAGGAACTCGACCAGCTTCACGCCGCCGTCGCCCTCATCGGTGACCTTCGCCCCACCAGAACGCGGCGGACGCCTGGTGTGCTCCAACACGGCGCTGGACGCCCCCTCGAAACCCACCTCAGCCGCAGCCACACCCAGATCAGCCAGCGACAACGTCTGCACCGGCTTCTTCTTCGCCGCCATGATGCCCTTGAACGACGGATAACGCGGCTCATTGATCGTGTCCCACACGGAAACCACCGCCGGGGCGGTGGCGGTGACCACCTCGTAGCCCTCCTCCGTCTGCCGCTCCACCGTCAGCGTCGAGCCGTCGACGGTCAGCTTGCGGGCACCGGTCAACGCCGCGACACCCAACCGCTCCGCGATCATGTGCGGAATGACCTGCACCCGGCCATCGGTCGACTCCGTGCCGCAGAGCACCAGATCGGCGTTGAGCTGACCGAGCGCGGCCGCCAGCACCCTCGACGTCGCCACCGCACACGACCCGTGCAGGGCATCGTCCACCACATGCACCGCCTTGTCCGGACCCATGGACAGCGCCTTACGAATCGACTCCGACGCCCCCTGCGGACCCATCGTCAGGACCGTCACCTCACCCCCGTGCGCCTCCTTGATCTTCAACGCCTCCTCGATGGCATACTCATCCATCTCATTGATGACGTTGCTCGCCGAACCGCGGTCAACCGTGTTGTCGTCAATACGCAGGCTGCGGTCCGCGCCCGAATCAGGCACCTGCTTGACGAGTACGACAATGTTCATCGCGCTTCCCTTCTCGCGGCGTCACGCATGCTCCGAGCGTCCTGGCCACCGAGGGGATCATTGCCCACCTCGGCGTTGTGCGCGTGGGCCGCGTGGTGCAGTCCGAACACCGAATCCATCCCATCCCGCAGGCCCATGAGGTCCTCGGCCTGGTTGACCGCCTTCTTGGTCAGCGCAAGACCCAGCCGCGGCATCTGTGCGATCCGTGCCGCGAGCCCCATGACCTCCGCCTCGAGATCGTCCCTGGCGACGACCCGGTTGACCATGCCGAGTTCGGCCGCGCGCGCCGCCGGCATCCGGTCGCCGGTGAAGAGGAACTCCTTGGCGAACCGCGGGCCCAGCACCCAAGGGTGGGCGAAGTACTCGACCCCGGGTATCCCCATTCGCACGACCGGGTCGGCGAAGAACGCGTCGTCCGAAGCAACGATCAGGTCGCATGACCAGGCGAGCATGAGGCCACCGGCGACACACGCCCCCTGCACCATGGCGATCATCGGCTTGGGCAGCTCACGCCAGCGGCGGCACATCCCGAGGTAGACCTCGGACTCGCGGGCGAACCGGCTGTCCACCCCGGCCTTTCCGACATGGTCCCACCACAGGCCGGCACGCCGGTCGAACGACGAGTCGATGTCACGACCCGGCGTGCCGATGTCGTGGCCGGCCGAGAAGTGCTTCCCCGCACCTGCCAGAACGATGACCTTCACCTCGTCGTCGGCGGCTGCGCGGTAGAACGCGTCGTCGAGGGCATAGGTCATCGCGGAGTTCTGCGCGTTGCGGTACTCGGGCCGATTCATCGTCACGACGGCCACCGGCCCCCGCGTCTCGTACCGGACGACCTCCACCGCCGCGTCGTGCGGGGCCGCGCCGCTGTTCTCGCTCATCTGCATCTCCTTCTCGCCGGGGGGCGGGTGTACGTCGTGAGGGTCGTGGGCCGCCGGTGAGGCACCATCGAGTGCCTGCGTCAGGACGCGGGGCGCGCGCCGGTCAGGCCGACACCGAGGTCCGCCAGCAGAGCCGCCCGATGCCAGGCGGAGCTGCCCCACGACGACTCCAGAGCCCACGACCGCTTGAGGAACAGCTGAAGGTCGTACTCGGTCGTGTACCCGATCGCGCCGTGGCACTGCAGAGCGGCCCGGCCCACGACGTGCGCCGCCTCGGACGCCAACGCCTTGGCGGTCGCCAGTGAGCGCAGCCGGCCCGGGACGCCCGCGGCCAGCTCGAACCCGGCCGTCGCCACCACCGGCGCGGCGAACTCCAGTTGCAGCAGCGCCGTGGCGAGGTGGTGCTTGACCGCTTGGAAGCTGCCGATCGGCACCCCGAACTGCTCTCTGGTGCGCACGTGCTCGACCGCGAGGTCGAGCATCCGTCGGGACAGCCCGATGAGCTCGGCCGAGGCCGCCAGCACTCCCCGCTCCCATGCCAGCCTCACCACCTGCGGGTCGTCCACGGTCGCCACGAGCCGCGCGTCCGCGTACCCGGTCAGGTCCAGCGCGAAGTCCACCGACGGCGACGCCGAGGCCGTCGCCTCGGACACGTCGAGAACCTCGATGCGCCCGGTCCCGCCGAAGCCGCCGCTCAGCACCAGGTCGACACCGGAACCGAACGCGACCCGCCCGGTCGCCGCAGGGTCGGCACCGACCGTGAGAGCCCCCTCGACAAGGCTCGCCAGCAGCTCCGGGGCGCCCGAGACGAGCACCGCCGGAGCGACCGCCAGGGTCGCCGTGAGCGGCAACGGGGCGGCGGCATATCCGATCTGCTCGAAGACCGACACGAGATGGTTCTCGTCCAGGCCCAGCCCTCCGTCGTCCTCGGCCACGAGCAGCCCCGCCACGCCGAGGCCGGCCAGGCTCTCGGCCAGCGAGGCCACCTGCGCCGACCCGGCTCCGGCGCGCACCGTCTCCGGCGGGCACCGGTCGGTGAGCACCTGACGGACGACCGCCTCGAGCTCACGCTGTTCGTCACTCGGAGCGAACCGCACGCCTGGTCACCTCCTCGGCAGACCGAGCACGCGCTCGGCGATGATGTTGCGCTGGATCTCGTTGGTGCCCGCATAGATCGGGCCCGACAGCGAGAACTGGTAGCCGCGGGTCCAGGGGCCGTCGACAAGCGCGTCCGGACCGAGTAGTTCCAGCGCCGTCTCGTGCAACGCGATGTCCAACTCGGACCAGAAGACCTTGTTGAGGCTCGACCGCGCACCGGCCGGGCGCCCCTCGACGATGTCGGTGACCTGTGCGAGCGTGAACTGCTGGTAGGCGTGCGCCTGCATCCACGAGCGCGCCACCCGGTCGCGGAGCAGATCGGTCGCCGCCCCGGCCCGCTCGCCCGCGAGCGCCACGAGCGCGTCGGCCGCCTTGAGGAAACGCCCCGGTGAGCGCAGCGTCAGGCCCCGCTCCGACCCGGTCGTCGACATCGCGACCGACCAGCCCTGGTCGACGCCGCCGAGAACCGCCGAGTCCGGTACGAACGCGTCCTCGAAGAACACGTCGGCAAAGCCCTCGTCACCGTCGAGCCGGTCGAACCCGCGCACCGTCACGCCCGGGGTATCCAGCGACACAAGAAAATACGTCAGTCCCCGATGCCGTCCGGCCTGCGGGTCGCTGCGGAACAACCCGAACAGGTGGGTGCAGAACGCGCCCCGGGTCGACCAGGTCTTCTGCCCGCTCAGGCGCCACCCGCCGGCCTGCTCGTCCCGCACTGCCTGGGATCGGATCCCCGCCAGGTCGCTGCCCGCGCCCGGCTCCGACCAGCCCTGGGCCCACAGGTCCTGTGCCGCCGCCATCCGCGGCAGCAGCTCGTCCCGCTGCTCCTTCGTGCCGAACTCGAAGATCGTCGGGGCCAGCAGGAAGATGCCGTTCTGCGTCACCCGCTGCGGCGCACCGGCCCGGTAGTACTCCTCCTCGAAGATGAGCCACTGCCAGATCGAGGCCTCGCGGCCGCCGTACTCCTTGGGCCACGACACGACCGACCACCGGTCCGCGTGCAGCGCCCGCTCCCACTCCAGGTGTGCGGCGAAGCCCTCCGCGGTGTCCCCGGAGGGCAGCGGCTGCCGCGGCACGTTCGCGGCGAGCCAGTCGCGGGCCTCCGCCCGGAACTGCTCGTCCTGCGCCGACCAGGTCAGGTCCATCTCAGCCCCGCCCCGTCTCGGCGGCGCCCGTCGGCGCCGCGTCGCGGTAGCGGCGTAGTTGCGTGCGCGCCACCGTGCGCAGGTGCACCTCGTCCGGGCCGTCGGCGATGCCGAGGATCCGGGCGCTGGCCCACATCCGGGCGATCGGGAAGTCGTCGGTGACCCCACCGCCGCCGTGTGCCTGGATCGAACGGTCCAGCACGTTGCGGGCGACCCGCGGCGCGACGACCTTGATCGCGGCGATCTCGGTCGCGGCGCCCTGGACGCCGACCCGGTCGATGAGCCACGCCGCCTTGAGCACGAGCAGGCGGGCCTGCTCGATCTCCATGCGGGACTCGGCGATCCAGTTTCGCACCACGCCCTGCTCGGAGAGCGGGCCGCCGAACGCCTCGCGGGCCATCGTCCGGCGCACCATGAGCTCGAGGCCCCGCTCGGCCATGCCGAGGCAGCGCATCGCGTGGTGGATGCGTCCCGGGCCGAGGCGGGCCTGGGCGATCGCGAAGCCGTCACCCTCGCCGCCGAGCAGGTTCGTCACCGGCACCCGCACGTCGTCGAACCGGATCTCGCAGTGGCCGTGCTGGTCGTGGTAGCCGAAGATCGGCAGCGAGCGCACGATCGTCACCCCGGGGGTGTCGACCGGCACGAGAACCATGGACTGCTGCCGGTAGACGGCCGCCTCCGGGTCCGTCTTGCCCATCAGCACGAGGATGTCGCAGCGCGGGTCCGCCGCGCCGGTCGTCCACCACTTGCGTCCGTTGATGACGTACTCGTCGCCGTCGCGCACGATCGAGGTGGAGATGTTGCGTGCGTCGGAGGAGGCCACGTCCGGCTCGGTCATCGAGAAGCCGGAGCGCATCGTGCCTTCGAGCAACGGTGTGAGCCACTGCCGCTTCTGCTCGGGCGTGCCGAACATGTGCAGCAGTTCCATGTTGCCCGTGTCCGGCGCGGCGCAGTTGAGCGCCTCGGGGGCGAGGTAGGGGGAGCGTCCGGTCTCCTCCGCCAGGTAGGCGTACTCGAGGTTGGTGAGGCCCGACAGGTCAGGCAGGAAGAGGTTCCACAGACCCAGCTTGCGCGCCGTGGCCTTCAGCTCTTCGACGACCGGCGGCAGGACGTGGGACACTCCCCCGTTTTCGCGGGCCGCGGCGCCGAGCTCGGCGGCGTACACCTTCTCGGCGGGGTAGACGTGCTCGGCCATGAACGTGCGCAACGTCGCGAGCAGCTCGATCGAGCGCGGGCCGGGGCCGAGGTCCATCTGGGTCAGCTCGGTCGCGTCAGCCACCTTCACTCCTTGCCTGCTTTCGTACGGAGGGCGATCTTGCCGCGAGCGCCACGGTTCATCACCGTGCCGAGCGCGCGGGCGGCCTCCTCCAGCGGGAAGACTTCGCTGACGTGTGGCCTCAGCCGGCCGGCGGCGATCCATTCGAGCAGCGTCGTCATGTTCGCGGCGTTCGCCTCCGGGTTGCGCTTGGCCCAGGCGCCCCAAAGGACCCCCAGCACCGCGCCCTCTGTGAGCAGCAGCCGGTTGAGCTTGACCTGCGGGATCTCGCCCGTCGCGTAGCCGACGGTGAGGAACCTCCCGGCCCACGAGAGGGCACGCAGTGCCGCGGTGGCGGCATCGCCGCCGACGGGGTCGTAGACGACGTCGGCACCGGCGCCGCCGGTCAGCTCGCGCACCGTCGCCGTCATGTCGTCGTAGCCGATGGCGTGGTCGGCCCCGTGCGCCAGGCACAGCTCACGCTTGTCCTCGCTCGAGGCGGCCGCGATCACGGTCGCGCCGAGGGCCTTGCCGATCTGCACGGCGGTGAGGCCGACGCCGCCGGAGGCGCCGAGCACGAGCAGCGTCTCGCCGGCGGCGAGGCCGGCCCGGTCGACGAGCCCGTGGTAGGACGTGCCGTAGACGACCGGAATCGTGCTGGCCTCGACGAGGTCGACGCCCTCGGGCAACGGGTGGACCATGCGGGCGTCAACGAGCACCTGCGCGGCGTAGCCGCCGATGCCACAGAAACCGATGACACGGGTGCCGACAGGCGGGCCGGTCACCCCGTCGCCGAGCGCCGCGACCGTGCCGGCGACCTCGCAGCCGGGCACGAACGGCAGCTCCGGCTTGGTCTGGTAGGTGCCGGCGACGATGAGCCCGTCGGGAAAGTTCACCCCGGCGCCGACGACGTCGACGAGCACCTGCCCCGGGCCGGGCTGCGGCTGCGGCCCTTCCGTGAGCGTGAGCACCTCGGGACCCCCGAGCTCACGGACCACCATCGAACGCACGGCTCAGCCCTCCCTGCCCGAGCGCGCCGCCTTGTCGGTGCCGGCGAACTCGTCGCGGACCCGGTCGGCGACCCCGGTGAGGTTGAGCTCGAAGGTGAAGCCCTGCTCGAAGCGGTAGCTGCGGTTGACGTCCCACAGGTCGATGCCGTTGAGCGAGGCCTTCGCGGCCCGGATGACGGTGGGGTCCTTCCCGGCGATCTGGGTCGCGACGGCGAACGCCGCCTCGCGCAACTGCTCGCGGGGTACGACACTGTGGACCGAGCCGTACGCGTGCAGCTCCTGGGCGGTGGCCGTGGCCGAGGTGTAGACCATGGCGCGCATCCGGTGCTGGGGCACCATCCGGGACAGGTGGGTCGCGGCGCCGAGGGCGCCGCGGTCGACCTCGGGCAGGCCGAAGGTGGCGTCGTCGGAGGCGACGATGACGTCGGAGTTGCCGGCCAGGCCGATGCCGCCCCCGAGGCAGAAGCCGTTGACGGCGGTGACGACCGGTACGGGGCACTCGTAGACGGCCTTGAACGCGGCGTAGCAGCCGCGGTTGGCGCCGAGCAGCGCGGTGAAGCCTTCGGTGCGCTGCATCTCCTTGATGTCGACGCCGGCGTTGAAGCCGCGGCCCTCGGCGCGCAGCACGACGACCCGCACCGACTCGTCGGCGCCGGCGGCGTCGAGGGCGGAGGCGAGTGCGAACCAGCCGGCCACGGGCAGCGCGTTGACCGGCGGGTTGTCCACGATGATCTCGGCGATCCCGTCGGGGTGCGTGGTCGTCGTCACGGACGCGTGGGTCGTGGGGGTCATCCCTGCTCCTCGGTGGTCTCGGGCTGCTCGCTGGTCCCGGGCGTCGTGCCCCCGACGGCGGCGTCGAGGGCGGCGTCGGGCAGCACGAACGTCGCCCACGCGGTGACGGCCGTGTCGCCGGTCTGACGACGGCAGGTCAGCTCGACGTCGACGCGGCCCTCACGACCGTTCTCACCCTCGAGCACGTAGGTGCGCAGCGGAACGCCGCCGAGCGTGAGGGTGTCGCCCGGCCACACCTGGGCCAGGAACCGGATGCGGAAGTCGCGCACGTTGGGGCCGCCGAGCCAGTCGGTGGCGTAGGTGCCGAGCAGGCTGGCCTGCCACATGCCCACCGAGAAGGGGCTCGGGAACCCGGCGGCCCTGGCGAAGACCTCGTCGTGGTGGATCGGGTTCATGTCGCCCGAGGCGCCCTGGTAGCGGACGAAGTCGGTGCGGGTCACCGGGCCGTGGGTGCGTGCCGGCGGGGTCGCCGGGACGGGCAGGCTGACCTCGGTCGTGCCGGGCCGGGTGGTGGCGGTCGTGTCGCTCATGCGGAAGCTCCGTCCTGCGTCGCGGCCCCCGTGTCCGGCGGGCGGGCCGTCTCGACACCGGTGAGCTTGGCCTGGGCGACGAGACGCCCGGTCTCGTCACGGAAGTCGGTGTACATCACGGCGAAGGTCATCTCACCGCCGCGACGCCCCACCTTGGTGTAGATCTCGCCGATGCGCGACTGGCAGGTGAGCCTGGTCCCGGCGCGAGGCGGCTCACCGAAGAAGGTGTACTGCTGCTCGGCGTGCAGGCCGCGCTGCTGGTCGAGCTCGACCGCGGACCACGGGTTGGAGTCCTCGCCCTGCCAGAAGAAGGTCGTCGTGAGGAACGTCGGCTGTACGACCGGGTCCTCCTCCCGCAGGTAGGCAGCGTCGGCCGCTCCGGTGGCCAGCGCGAACTCGCGGATCTTGCCGCGCTCGACGTCGAGCCGGAAGGGGGCGCCGGTGACGCCCTGCGCGTCGGGGTTGGCCACGACGAGCTCCTTTCGTCGGTCCGTGCGCGCCGGCGCGGGTCGCCGGCACGCACGGATGGTCACGGGTGCTGGCTCGAGACGGACACGACCTCGCCGGTCATGTACGACGAGTAGTCACTGGCGAGGAAGACGATGACGTTGGCGATCTCCCACGGCGTCGCGGCCCGGCCGAAGGCCTCCTGGGCTGCCAGCTGGGCGAGCAGCTCGTCGCTGGTCACCTTGGCCAGGTGGGCGTGCAGGGCGATGCTCGGGGACACCGCGTTGACCCGGATGCCGTGCTCGGCGACGTCCAGGGCCGAGCACCGGGTCAGCGCCATGACGCCGGCCTTGGCCGCGGCGTAGTGTGCCTGCCCCTTCTGCGCGCGCCAGCCGATGACGGAGGCATTGTTGACGATGACCCCCTTGCCGGCCGGGATCATGTGCCGCAGCACCGACCGGGTCGCCTTGAAGGTCGAGGTCAGGGTCACCGACAGGACGGAGTCCCACTGGTCGTCGGTCATGTCCTGCACGGCCGCGGTGCCGCCGAGGCCGGCGTTGTTGACGAGCACGTCGATGCCGCCGAACTCGGCGGCGACGGTGTCCATGAGGTGGTCGAGCTGGACCTGGTCGGTGACGTCGCAGGGCACCCCGAGCGGCCGGGTCCCGGTGAGCCGCTCGAGCTCGTCGACCGACTCGGCGAGGCGGCGCTCGTGACGGTCGCTGATGGCGACACGTGCGCCTTCCTCGGCGGCGCGGCGCGCTGTCGAGAAGCCGATGCCGGTGCCGGCCGCGGCGGTGACGAGCACCGAGCGCCCGGAGAGCAGCCCGTGGGCGGGGCCGGCCCAGTCGGTGGCGTTGGTGTGACCGGTGTCAGACACGGGTGGCCATCTCCTTCGCGATGTCCTCGACGCTCCAGCGGGCACCCTTGTCGACGGTCCAGTCGTAGCTCCACGGGGCGAAGCGACGGATCTCGCCGCCCTTGGCGTAGTACACCTCGCCGGTCACCGGCGCGTCGGCGGTGAGCAGCCAGGCGACGAGCGGGGAGACGTTGCCCGGGTGGTAGACGTCGAACGCGGCGGGGTCGGCCGGGGCGGCGACCATCTCGCCGATGCCGGGCAGGTCCTGGGTCATCCGGGTACGCGCGACCGGGACGATCGCGTTGACGCGCACGCCGTAGCGGCCGATCTCCTGGGCGAGGATGACGGTGAGGGCGGCGATGCCGGCCTTGCCCGCGCCGTAGTTCGTCTGCCCGACGGCGCCGATGAGGCCGGAGGTCGAGGAGACGTTGACGATCGAGGCGACCGGCTGGTTGCCGGCCTTGGACTCGGTGCGCCAGTGGTCGGCGAACACCCGGCACGGCGCGAACGTCGAGCGCAGTTGGCCACGGATCACCGCGTCCCAGTCGTCTTCGCTCATGTTCACGAACATCCGGTCTCGCAGGATGCCGGCGTTGTTGACGAGGCCGTCGACGCGCCCGTAGGTGTCGCGGGCAAGCGCGAGCAGCTCGCGGGCCCCCTCGGTGGTGGCGACGTCCGCGGTGCTGGCCACGGCCCGCCCGCCAGCGGTCGTGATCTCGGCGGCGACGGCCTCGATGACCGAGGGGTCGCTGCCGGTGCCGTCGGCGGCGGCGCCGGTATCGGCGACGACGACCGAGGCACCTTCGGCGGCGGCGAGCAGCGCGTGCTCACGGCCGAGGCCGCGGCCGGCGCCGGTGACGACGACGACCCGTCCCTGCAGTGCTCCCATGACTAGTCCTCCTCGTGCACGGCCGGGGCCGACGCGACCGGCGCAGGCACGCCGAGTCGGTCGAGGGTCCGGGTGGCCTCGTCGATGATGCGGTCGATGAGCTCGGCGACGCTCGGGACGTCGTCGATGAGTCCGACGACCTGGCCGGTGGCCATGACGCCGACGTCGGTCCTGCCCTCGAGCAGGGCCGACCGGTAGAGCATCGGAGCGTTGGCCGCCATGACGACCTGGCTCCACGTCAGGTCGTGAGCCTTGCGCATGGCCAGGCCCTCTCGGACCATGTCGCCCCACGGCGTGCTGGACAGCTTCTGAAAGGCGAAGGCGTTGCGCACGGCCCGCAGCAGTCTGCCGGCGGCGGAGGTGCGCTCCAGTTCCTCGATCGTGCCGGCGCGCAGCACGCGCTGCGGCACGCCGTCGACCTGGAGGGTCAGGACGGTGTCGTTGACCGTCTTGGACAGGTAGACGTCCTTGACCGACGGCTGGACCGGCGAGTCGCTGGTGAGCAGGAAGCGGGTGCCCATGGCGATGCCCTCGGCACCGTAGGCGAGCGCGGCGACGAGGCCGCGGCCGTCGAAGAAGCCACCGGCGCCGATGACCGGGATGTCGACGGCGTCGACGACCTGGGGCAGCAGCAGGCTGGTGGGCACCCCGCCGGTGTGGCCGCCACCCTCACCGCCCTGCACGATGACGGCGTCGGCGCCCCACGCGGCGACCTTCTCGGCGTGGCGGCGCGCGCCGATCGACGGGACGACGACGAGGCCGGCGTCCTTGCACTTGGCGAGGAGCGCCTGCTTGGGGGCCAGCGCGAAGGAGGCGACCTTGACGCCGGCCGAGATGAGCAGGTCGATGCGCTTGACGACGTCGGGCTGGTCGGCGCGGATGTTGACGCCGAACGGTGCGTCCGTGCCGGCCTGGATCTGTTCGATGGCCACGACGAGCTCGTCGTAGGACAGCAGGCCGGCCGCGAGGATGCCCAGCCCGCCGGCGTTGGCCGTCGCGGTGGTCAGGCGTACGTCGGAGACGTAGCCCATGCCGGTCTGGACGATCGGGTACCGCACCCCGAACAGGTCGGTCGCCCGGGTACGCAGCCTCGGGTGCGGCCCCTGGGCCTGGCTCATGCGGGGATCTCGCGGTCGCGCAGCGAGCGGGGGTCGATGACCTCGCGGATGAGGCGCAGTTCCTCGGCGCTCGGCTCGCGGGTGGCCGGGACCTCACCCTCGACGTGCACGTCACAGGCGGTGGCCGCACGGAACTCCTCGAGCGTGACGCCGGGGTGCAGGCTGAGCAGGCGCATCGCGCCGTCGGGGCCACCGAAGTCGAGGACCGCGAGGTTGGTGACGACACGGCGCAGATCGTGGTACGCGCTCGCGGCCGGGCCGGCGGCGCGGGCGCTGTCGGTGCCGACGCCGGAGACCATGTCGACGGTCCGGACGAAGCTGCGCGTGGAGTGGTTGGGCACCCAGTAGCTGGTCGGGTGGTAGATGCTGTTGCCGGGGGCGCCGCGCACGCCGAGCAGTTGGACCTTGGGCTGGGCGTAGTCGCCGATGGCCGAGATGTTGGTGTTGCCGTACCCGTCGATCTGGACCGGGATCATCATGACGTGCCGCTTGCCGTGCCAGACGAGGTCGAAGATCGTGCGGAACGGGCTCCAGCCCTCGACGACGACTCCCTCGGTGGCGTGCGGGTCCGCGCCGATCTGCCAGGTGCCGGAGACGAAGTGGGCCTCACCGTCGGTGAGCAGCAGGTCGGGGGCGACGGTGAGCCGGGCGAGGCGGACGCCGATGGCCGGGATCGTGCCGAACGCGCTGGCGATGAACTCGCCGTCGCCGGCGAACGCGTCCGCCACGGCGACCGCGCAGTACTCGGCGCGGGTCACCGGCGCGTCGGCAGTGGTGGCGCTGCCCGTGGGCTGGTCCGCGGACTCGGTGACGGTGCTGCTCATGCGACCTCCTCGGCTCGGGCGGCGACGGCCGCCTGGTAGTCATCTTCCGTACCGGACAGGTATCGCTTCTCGAACTTGGCCCAGGCCTGCGGGTCGCCGGCGGCCTTGGCGTACTCACGCTGGAAGGCCTCGTCGCGCTCGTAGTCGGGGACGCAGGAGGTGAAGTGCGCGCCGTTCGGGGTCTCGACGACGCCGGTGACGAGCTGACGGTTGATCTTGATCGTCGCCGAGTGCCCGGCGGCGCTGAGCTCGGCCGTGGGCACGATCCGCTCACAGGACATGAAGGCCTGGTCGGCGGCGAGGCAGTAGAGGTCGTCGAAGTACGGGTCGGGTCCGAGGAACTGGCCGTTGCCCTGGGCGTCGGCGCGGTTCATGTGCACGAGGGCCGCGTCGAGACGTAGCGGCGGCATGGCCACGAGCTGCTCGGTGCCGTACGGGTCCTGGACGAGCTTGAGGTCGGGATTGTGCTTCAGGACGTCCGACCCGAGCCCGGCGCGGGTCGGCAGGAAGGGCAGGCGGATGCCGGCGGCGTACAGCCCCCACTGGAGCATGCCCTCGTCGACCTCGGCGATTTCGACGGCGCCCTTCTGTCGCGCGGCGCGGAAGTGCGGGTCGAGGGCGATGCTGTCGAGCGAGACGAAACCGAAGACGACCTTCTTGACCTTGCCCGCGGCGCAGAGCAGGCCGACGTCCGGCCCGCCGTAGCTGACGATGGTCAGGTCCTTGAGGTCGGAGCGCAGGATCTCGCGCACGAGGGCCATGGGCTTGCGCCGTGAGCCCCATCCCCCGATGCCGATGGTCATCCCGGATTCGAGGCGCGACACGACGTCGCGGGTTGTCAGAGTCTTGTCGGCCATGTGTCCCTCATCGTTCCGTCTCGGGGCACTGCTCGAGCGCGGTGGCGAGCGGTGCGAAAGCGAGTCGCGTGCCGGGCTTCCGGGGCCGGGCCACCGTGTAGCAAGCGCTTGGTTGGTAGACTAACAGCCATCGGAAAAGGGTCAAGACCCTAAGGCGCAGGAGGGTGGGACGATGGGCACAGTGGTGTGCGAACGCGTCGACGCGGTGGGTGTCATCAGGATCAACCGGCCGCAGGTGCGTAACGCCCTCGACCCCGACACCCTCCTGGCGATGACCGACGCCCTGCTCGGGTACGACGCGGACCCGGGCGTGCGCGCGGTCGTGCTGACCGGCACCGGCGAGCTGTCCTTCAGCGCCGGGATGGACCTGCGCGCCGCGGCCGAGGGGCGCCTGGTCGACGTGGCCCGCAGTCCGCTCACGCTCCTGCGCGACGGCTACCGCAAGCCGGTCATCGCCGCGGTCAACGGGCCCGCCGTCGGCGGAGGCTTCGAGCTCGCCCTCGCCTGCGACCTCGTCGTCGCGGCCGAGCACGCCTACTTCGCACTGCCCGAGGTGGGGCGCGGCATCGCCGCCTCCGAGGGCGGCACCGACCTGCCCCGTCGCCTGCCGATCGCCGTCGCCCTCGAGCTCGGGCTGACGACCGAGCCGCTTCCGGCGGCCCGGGCCCACGAGCTGGGCCTGGTCAACGCCGTGGTCCCCGCCGACGAGGTCCTCCCGCGCGCGCTCGCGCTCGGCGCCCGGATCGCGACCCACTCTCCGGCGGCGGTGCTGGCGACCAAGCGGCTCATGCACCTGAGCCTGGACACCCGCGAACGCGATTTCGCCGCGGTCAACCGCCTCGCGACCCTCGAACTGCTCGCCGGGCCGGATGCCGCCGAGGGCGCGGCCGCGTTCGTCGCCAAGCGCGCGCCGCGGTGGGCGGACGTGCCCTGAGCGCTCAGGGACGCGCCGCCGCGACCTGCTCACGCATCCACGCGATCGATCGGGTCACCGCCGACTCGGCCCCCTCGGCCTCGATGGCCGGGCCGAGCAACTCGACGTCGACGATGCCGGTGTAGCCGGCCCGCAGCACGTTCCCCAGCAGGCCGGCCATCGGCAGGTCGGCGTCCCCGGGCACCCACCGGTTCGGGAAGGTCGAGGTGCCGACCCGGAAGTCGGACACCTGGAGGATCTCGATCTGCGCGACCCGGTCGCGGACCAGGTCGGTCAGGCCGCGCTCCTGCCAGCAGCAGTAGAGGTCGAGGCAGACGCCGATGCCGCAGAGGTCGGCCAGGGCGAAGGCGTCCCGCGCGGTGTGCGTGAAGCTGAGATCGCACCTGACCGGCAGGGTGTTCTCCACGCCGAGGCGCACCCCGTGCTCACGGGCGGTGGCCACGACCGGCATGATCCGCTCGGCGAACCGGTCGGCCGCCTCCTCCCACGTCAGGTGTGCCGAGGGGCCCGACGTGAGGTAGACGAGGTCGGCCCCGAGCGTACGGGCGTTGACGACGCCGGTCTGCAGCGCCGCGACCTGCTGTGCCCAGCCCGACTCGTCGTCCGGATGGGCGCTGAAGCTGTGCACGAGGTAGCCGAGGCGTACGTCGTGCTCGGCGAGCAGGTCGCCGAGGGCCGGCACGCCGAAGGGGGCGACCTTGCCGCACTGCAGGCCGACGAGGTCCGTGCCGGTACGCCGGTACATCGCGATCTCCTCAGGCAGGGCCCAGGACATCGCGGCCATGCCGCTGACGCAGAGCGGGTTGATCGTGGCGGGCATCGGGCTCCTGTCGGTTCGGGATCGTTCGGGTGTCGGAAATCGGTCAGTCGAGATATTCGGTGCGCACCCGGCGCACCCCGAGAGGCGCCAGGTGCGGCCGCAGCCGCGCCGTGACGGCCTCGGCGATCCGCTCCGGGGTCCACGCCGTGTGCCGCAGCACGGGGTCGGCGAGCGCCGGGTGGGTCGTCAGCATGAGCTCGGGACCGTTGGAGCGCAGCACCTGGCCGGTGATCTCGACGCTGAGGTCCGAGAGCAGGTAGAGCAGCAGCGGCACGTTGGCCTCGGGCGCGATCCCCGCGTTCTGCCCGCTCGGAACACCGCGGAACTGCTCGAGCACCTCGGCCATCTGGGTCTGCGCGTTCGGGGAGATCGCGTTGACGCGGATCCCGGCCTCGGCGAGCTCGGCTGCCCACGCGTAGGTGAGCGTGGCGATCGCGGCCTTCGTCGCCCCGTACACGGCCGTCTCGGCACGGCCCATCTGCTCGCCGGAGGTGACGTTGACCAGGACCCCGTGGCCCTGGGTGCGCATCGCCGCGATCGCGGCGTTGCCCCAGGCGATGGTGCCGAGCACGTTGACCTCGAGCATCCGGCGCACCATGGCCTCGGACTCGGTGCCGGCGTGAGCCATGGCGAAGACGCCAGCGTTGTTGACGAGGCCGTCGAGCTGGCCGTGCTCGGCGAGGCAGTCACGCACGAGGTCGTGCGCGGTCGCCCAGTCCGCGACGTCGGCGACCCTGCTCGAGCCGCGGCCACCAGCTGCGGCGAGCTGCCCGCTGAGCCGCTCGAGTCCCTGCTCGTCGACGTCGACGGCGACCACGTGGGCCCCGGCCGCGGCGATGCCGCGCACGTATGCCGCCCCCAACCCGTTGGCGGCGCCGGTGACGATGACAACGCGGCCGGCGAGCAGGCCGGCCCCCTTGTCAGTTCTGGAGGCGGGTGGACGACGTGGCCCGCTGCCGGGCAGGACGGTGGGGATCGGACCGGTCCTCGGGTCGGACATGCGGGCAGCACCTTTCGGCGGATCGGGTCCGGAGCGCAGCCCCTACGCGACCGAACGAGCGCTTGGTTGGCCGCAGGATAGGTGGTGCAGCCTTCCTGGTCAAGGGAGATATTTGCCTCTGCCCATGCACAGGAGGCGTCGAGGTGCTATAAACAAGCGCTTGACCAACTGCGCTCGAGAAACCGGGAGTACCCCAGATGTCGACGACCCAGGACCGCCGCGCGGTCATCCTCGACAACGCCGCGCACCTGTTCGCGGCCAAGGGGATCGTTGCCACGACCGTCCGCGAGATCGCCGACTCGGTCGGCATCCTCTCGGGCAGCCTCTACCACCACTTCAAGTCCAAGGACGAGATGGTCGACGCGATCATCTCGGACTACCTGACCGACCTGACCAACCGCTACGCCAAGGTGCTGGCGTCCAAGGAGAGCCCGGCGACCCAGCTGCGCGAGCTCGTGACGAGCTCGCTGGCCAACATCGAGGCCCACCCGCATGCGACCGAGATCTACCAGAACTCGAGCGCCTACCTGCCCACGATCAAGGGCTACGAGCACATCCGCGAGTCGGCCGCCTCGATCCAGCGGGCCTGGATCCAGGTGCTCGAGGCCGGCATCGCCAGGGGCGACTTCCGCGACGACATCCCGGTGCGCGTGCTGCACGGCATGCTGCGTGACTCGCTGTGGCTCTCGGTCCGTTGGTTCAAGCCCACCCCGTCGTACTCCATGGCAAGCTTCGCCGACGACTTCGTCTCGGTGTACCTCGACGGAATTCTCGCCCACGACTGAGCGCGGTCGGCCCGCGCCCGGCGTCCGGCGTACGACACGACACGGTACACCGAACCAACCAAGCACTTGCTACGCTCCATGCCGACGGCAAGGAGGCGCTCCCATGACGGCAGCAGGTCATGCCCTGACCGGTCCGGCCCCGATCGGCACCGCCCGACACGCCGGGCTCCCGGCGGGGGTCGACGCCTGGCTCGGCCGCACCGTGCCCGAGCTGCAGGGGAACCTGCGACACGAGCTCATCGCCGGGGGACGCTCCAACCTCACCTACCGGACCACCGACGCGGCCGGCCACGTCGTCGTGCTGCGACGTCCACCGCTCGGGGACCACCCGGCCACCGCGCACGACGTGCTGCGCGAGGCGCGGATCCTGCGCGGGCTGCATGGCCACCTCCCGGTGCCGCGAGTGCTCGCCGTCGAGGAGACGGGTGAGGTGGCCGGCGCCCCTCTCGTCGTGCTCGAGCACCTCGACGGCACGATCCTGCGCAGCCCCGCCGACGTCGTACGGCTCACCACCGAGGCCGACCGTGCGCTCATCGGCCCCACGATCGTCGACGCCCTCGTGGCCCTGCACGGGCTCGAGCCGGAGGTCATCGGGCTCGGGGGTCTGGCCCATCGCCGTGACTACATCGCCCGCCAGCTCGGGCGCTGGAACGAGAACTGGCACCGGACCAGGATCCGCGACCTGCCCGATCTGCGGACCGCGCACGAGCATCTCGTGGCCGCGGCTCCCGAGCAGTCCCGCTCGGGGATCGTGCACGGGGACTTCCGCCTCGACAACTGCATGCTCGACTCCCGGTGGCGGGTGCAGGGCGTGCTCGACTGGGAGCTGACCACGGTCGGAGACCCCTTGGCCGACGTCGGCCAGCTGCTCGTCTACTGGGCGCAGGCCGACGACGAGGCCCGCGCGCTGCACGACCCGGCCACGGTCCTGCCCGGCTTCTCGACCCGGGAGGAGCTGCTCAACCGGTACTGCCTCGCCACCGGCACCGATCTGGCCCGGATCGACTACTTCGTCGCCTACAACTGGTGGAAGACCGCGTGCATCGTCGAGGGCGTGCACACCAGGGTCGCGCAGGGTGCGATGAGCGGTGGCGACCGCACCGCGGCCTCGTTCGCCGAGCAGTCGGCCGCCGTCGCCGGCCGGGCCGCGACGCTCGCGGCAGCGCTGCGCAGGCACTGACCCTCGCCCGGCCGCGGACCCGCGCACCTCGGCACCCCCGCACAGGGCCCGGTCGCGTTCGCGGCCGGGCCCTGTGCGGGGGTGGGCGCGGGGCCCTAGGAGAGCCGTTCGATGACCATCGCCATGCCCTGGCCGCCGGCCGTGCACATCGTCTCGAGACCGAGCTGGCCGTCCCGGGCCCGCAGCCCGTTGATGAGCGTCGTCGTCATCCGCGCTCCGGTCTGGCCGAACGGGTGGCCCAGGGCGATCGCGCCGCCGTGGACGTTGACCTGATCGGGACCGGCCTTGAGGTCCCAGATCGAGGGGATGACCTGCGCGGCGAACGCCTCGTTGATCTCGACGAGATCAATGTCGGCCATCGAGAGCCCGGCCAGCGCGAGGGCCCGCTTCGAGGCCTCGACCGGGCCGAGACCCATGATCTCCGGCGAGATCGCCGAGACGCCCGTGGACAGGATCCGGGCCAGCGGCGTGATGCCGAGCTCGGCGGCCTTGCGGCCGGACATGACGACGAGGGCGGCCGCGCCGTCGTTGAGCGGGCAGCAGTTGCCCGCGGTCACCGTGCCATCGGGCCGGAAGACCGGTTTGAGGCCGGAAAGCGACTCGACGGTCACCCCGGCGCGGGGGCCGTCGTCGGTGGCTACGACGGTGCCGTCGGCGAGGGTCACCGGCGTGATGTCGGTGGCGAAGAAGCCCGCCTCGATCGCGGCCTGGGCCCGCTGCTGGCTCGTGGCGGCCCACTCGTCCTGCTCGGCGCGGCTCACACCGCGGTGGCTCGCGACGTTCTCGGCGGTCTCGCCCATCGCGATGTAGACGTCGGGCAGCTCACCCGCGTCGCGCGGGTCGCTCCACGGGCCGGCGCCACCCTGGGCGCGGGCGGCGGTGCGCTCCCCCGCCGCGGCGAAGATCGGGTTCTTCGTGTCCGGCATGCCGTCGGACTTGCCGGCGGCGAAGTGCGAGACGACCTCGACCCCGGCGGAGACGAGCACGTCCGCCTCACCGGCGCGGATGGCGTGCAGCGCCATCCGGGTCGTCTGCAGGCTTGAGGCGCAGTACCGCTGCACCGTCGTCCCGGGGACCCGGTCGAGCCCGAGCTCGACGGCGACGACGCGCCCGAGGCCCCAGCCCTGCTCGCCGGCCGGCTGCGCGCAGCCGAGCATGAGGTCGTCGATCTGGGTCGGGTCGAGCGACGGCACCTGGGCCAGGGCCGCCTGGACCATCTGGGTGGCCAGGTCGTCGGCCCGCATCGAGGCCAACGACCCCTTGAAGGCCCGGCCGATCGGCGAGCGCGCCGCGGCGACGATGACTACGTCCTGCATGGTGTCCTCCGATTGTGGGCTGGTGCCCGTGACGGCGGTGCCGTCGGTGTCAGATCTGGTCGGGAGTGTCGGGTCTGCGGGCAGACCGGTCCGGTGCGCCCGCACAAGCGCCTCGGGGGCAGCACCCCGGGGGGCGGGACCCGCGAACGCCGGGCTCACCCGGTGAGCTTGAACTTCTGGATCTTTCCGCTCGGGGTTCGTGGCAGGGCCGGAACGATGCTGAAGCTGCGGGGGCGCTTGAAGTTGGCCAGCCGGTCCCGGCACCACGCCTCGAGTTCGTTGACGAGCACCGACTCGTCCCCACTCCAGTCGGGGACGATCTGCACGAAGGCGCTGCCGACCTCGCCCATCCGCGCGTCGGGCACCCCGACGACGGCGACGTCGGAGACTGCGGGGTGCTCGCACAGCACGCGCTCGACCTCGGCGGGGTAGACGTTGAAGCCCCCGACCATGTAGACGTCCTTGATCCGGTCGGTGATGCGCAGGTAGCCATCCTCGTCGACCCAGCCGACATCACCAGTGTGCAGCCAGCCGTCCTCGTCGATGGCCTGTCCGGTGGCGACCGGGTCCTCGAAGTAGCCCAGCATCACGTTGTAACCACGCACGAGGACCTCGCCGGTCTCACCGGCCGGCAGCGCCTGTCCGTCGAGGCCGGCGATCCGCAGCTCGGTGCCCGGGATCGCCTGTCCGCAGCTGGTCGAGATCCGCTCGAGGTCGGCATCGGGCGGACACACGGTCGCGGTGCCGCACGTCTCGGTCAGGCCGTAGGCGGTGATGACGTCGCGGAAGCCGAGTTCCTCGCGCATCCGGCGCAGCAGCGGCACCGGCACGATCGTGGCCCCGGTGACGGCCAGGCGTACCGAGCTGACGTCGTAGGCGCCGAAGGCGGGGTGCTCGAGCAGGGAGGTGTAGACGGTGGGCGCGCCGGGGAAGACGGTGACGCGTTCCCGCTCGACGAGACGCAGCACGGTCTCGACGTCGAACACGGCGACCGGGATGATCGTGGCGCGCATGAGTAGGCAGGCCAGGATGCCGGCCCGGTAGCCGAAGCTGTGGAAGAACGGGTTGACCATGAGGTAGCGGTCGCCGCGCTGCAGCCCGACGAGCCGGGCCCACTCCAGGTCGACGCGCAGGTTCGAGGCGTGCGAGACCATCGCGCCCTTGGGGTAGCCGGTGGTGCCTGAGGTGAACAGGATGTCGGCCATGCCCTCGGAGTCGAGGGCGGCGATCCGTCTGTCGATGATGGCGGGGTCGACCTGGTCGGCCAGCGCGGTGAAGCCGGCCAGGGACCACACACCGTCACCGGCCTGCTCGCGACCGGCGGCGGCGGACAGGTCGACGACGGTACGCACCGAGGGCAGCAGCGGCACGGGGCGCCCGATGGCCGGTGGTGGCCCGTCGCCGCGCAGCGCGGCCAGGTAGTCGGCGCCCAGGAAGGTGTCGTCGAGGATGACCATCGTGGCCCGGACCTTGGCGATGGCGTACCGTGCCTCCCCTCCACGGAAGCGGGTGTTGACGGGGCAGAGCACGCCCCCGGCGGCCAGCACGCCGAGGGCGCTGATGACCCAGTCGGCGCTGTTCGGGGCCCAGACGACGACACGGTCCCCCGACTCGAGACCGTGCGCGACCGCGGCCCGGGCGAACCGGGTGACAGCCGCGTCGAGCTCGGCGAAGGTCATCCGCACGTCGCCGTCGACGAGGGCCTCGAGCTCGGCGGCGTCCTGCGCGGCCTGCCGCAGCAGGGCGGGGATCGTGGTCAACACGTCACTCACGCACATCTCCTCACGCGGAGCCGGTCACTTGCCTGGAACGAACCACAGACTACCAACCAAGCGCTTGCTAGACTAGGCGTGGCGACGCCGGCTACACCGTCGGCGAGCCACGCAGACTCGACCGATCCGACGTCCGGCACCGACCGGCGAGGCATCCGCAGGAAGGGAACCCGGTGGCAGAGGCATACATCGTGGACGCCGTCCGCACCCCCGTCACGCGACGCGATGGCGCGCTCGCGGGCATCCACTCCGCTGACCTGGGCGCCGCCGCGCTCACCAGCCTCATGAGCTCCTCGGGGGTCGACCCCGACGCCGTCGAGGACGTCGTGTTCGGCTGCGTCGACACCATCGGCCCACAGGCCGGCGACATCGCCCGCACCGCCTGGCTCGCCGGCGGCCTCCCGCAGCACGTGCCCGGGGTCACCGTGGACCGGCAGTGCGGCTCGAGCCAGCAGGCGGTGCACTTCGCAGCCCAGGCCGTCATGGCCGGAGTCAACGACGTCGTCGTCGCCGGGGGCGTGCAGAACATGAGCGCCATCCCCATCTCGGCCGCGATGCTCAC
The DNA here is from genome assembly GCF_040652795.1 of Micromonospora sp. NPDC048170. Classification (NCBI taxonomy): domain Bacteria; kingdom Bacillati; phylum Actinomycetota; class Actinomycetes; order Micromonosporales; family Micromonosporaceae; genus Micromonospora; species Micromonospora sp. NPDC048170. The sequence continues at coordinate 131,832 of NZ_JBEZMR010000008.1, read as the reverse complement.
CGGTCGGCAGTACGGCTTCGACGACCCCTTCTCCGGATCCACCGGCTGGCGCGAGCGCTACGGAGACGAGGAGATCTCGCAGTTCCGCTCGGCGGAGATGATCGCCGAGAAGTGGGACATCAGCCGGGAGGACATGGAGCGCTTCGCCCTACGCAGCCACGAGCGGGCCCTGCGGGCCATCGCCGAGGGCCGCTTCACCCGCGAGATCCGCGCCGTCGGCGACGTCGACACCGACACCTGTCCTCGCGCCGACACGAGCCTGGAGAAGATGGCCGGCCTCAACCCGCTCACCCCGGGCGGCCGGGTCACCGCTGCCGCGGCGAGCCAGATCTGCGACGGCGCGGCCGCCCTGCTCGTCATGAGCGAGCGGGCCGTGGCCGAGCACGGGGTGCGCCCGCGCGCCCGGATCCACCACCTGTCGGTGCGCGCCGACGACCCGGTGTGGATGCTCACCGCCCCGATCCCGGCCACCGCCCACGCGCTCGGGCGCACCGGGCTGTCGATCGAGGACATCGACCTGTTCGAGGTCAACGAGGCGTTCGCCTCGGTCGTGCTCGCCTGGATCAAGGAGACGGGGGCCGACCCGGAGCGGGTCAACGTCAACGGCGGCGCGATCGCCCTGGGCCACCCACTCGGCGCCACCGGCGCCCGGCTCATGACCACCCTGCTGCACGAACTCGAGCGCACCGGTGGCCGCTACGGCCTGCAGGTGATGTGTGAGGGCGGCGGCCAGGCCAACGTGACGATCATCGAGAGGCTCTGATGCCCCAGTCCCCCACCACGTCCACGACGCCCGAGGGCGTCGACCTGACCGGGCAGGTCGCCATCGTCACCGGCGGCACCCGTGGCATCGGCGCCGAGATCACCCGCACCTTCCTCAGGGCCGGGGCGCGGGTGCTCGTGTGCGGCCGCAACGAGCCCGAGCGGCTGCCCGAGGTCGACGGACGCACGCCCGTCTTCGTCCAGTCGGACGTACGCGACCCGGAGCAGGCCAAGGCCCTCGTCGCCGCGGCGGTGGACCGGTTCGGCCGGCTCGACATCCTGGTCAACAACGCCGGTGGCGCGCCGAGCGCCGACACCGCGACGGTCTCCCCCCGCTTCGTCTCGGCGATCGTCACGCTCAACCTGCTCGCTCCGTTCTACGTCGCCCAGCCGGCCAACGAGGTCATGCAGCGTCAGGGCAGCGGGACGATCATCAACATCGGCTCGGTCGCCGGGGTCAACCCGGCCCCGGACACCGCCGCGTACGCCGCTGCCAAGGCAGGCCTGACGATGCTGACCCGGTGCCTCGGGCTCGACTTCGCGCCAGCCGTGCGGGTCAACCAGGTGACGGTGGGTCTCGTGCAGACCGAACTGTCGCACCTCTACTACGGCGACGAGGCGGGACAGGACCGCGTGGCCCGGACGATCCCCATGCGGCGGATGGCCACCCCGGCCGACATCGCCGCAGCCTGCCTGTTGCTCGCCTCTCCGCTGGCCAGCTACGTCACCGGCACGGAGATCGTCGTCGCCGGTGGCGGTGAGATCCCGTCGCGGCACCTGGCCGCCCAGTCGCCCGGCACCGGTCCGCTCGGCTGACCCCCGCGGAGCACGTACGACAGAGGGGGTCAGCACCGACCGGTGCTGCCCCCCTCTGTCGTGCGTTGTTGCCTGTCGTGGTTGTCGGCGGCCGGCTCAGAGACCGGCGAGCGCCGCCACCTCGGCGCGAACCGTCGCCGGGGAACCGGCCAGCAGCTGGGCCGACTTGGCGCGCTTGAAGAACAGGTGTGCGTCGTGCTCGAAGGTGAACCCGATGCCGCCGTGCAGCTGGATCGCCTCGGCGGCGACGGTCATCAGCGTGTCGGTGCACACGAGCTTGGCCAGTGCCGCATCGTGCGAGCGGGTGGCGGCCCCGGTGTGCAGCGTCGTGACGAGGTGGTCGGCCGTGGCCCGCGCTCCGGCGACCGCGACGGCGAGGTCGGCGCAGCGGTGCTTGAGGGCCTGGAACGACCCGATCGGGCGGCCGAACTGCTCGCGGACCTTGAGGTACTCGACGGTGAGGTCGAGGCAGGCGCGGGCGGCGGCAGCCGACTCCAGCGCGAGCATGGCGCGCACGTGGTCGAGCAGCACCCGGGCCCCCTCCCCACCGGGGGCGTCGACCCGGGTGGCGGCGGCCTCCCGGAGGTGCACCGTGCTCAGTCGCCGGGTCTGGTCGAGCGTCATGTGCGTCTGCACGTCCACCCCGTCGGCGGCCAGGTCCACGGCGTAGACGCCGAGCTCACCGCCGGCGTCCCGGGCGGTGACGAGGACGACCCGGGCGGCTTCGGCTCCGGCGACGAGGGTCTTGGTCCCGGTCAGCACCCACTCGTCCCCGGTGCCGGTGGCCCGGGTGACGGTCTGCTCGAGGTCCCAGCCCGCGCCGTCCTCGGCGAGGGCACTGGCCAGGGTCAACTGCTCGGCGACGACGCGCGCCAACAGGGGCTCGGCGCTCGGGCCGAGGGCGCGGGCGGCAAGGATCGCGGTGAGGCTCGTCGCGAGCGCGCCGGGCACGAGCCGGGCCCCGAACTCCTCGATGACGGCGGTCGCGGCGGGCACGTCGAGGCCGAGCCCGCCGAGGTGCTCCGGCACGACGAGGCCAAGCAGGCCCAGCTCTGCCGTGAGCAGCTCGTGCAGCTGCGGGTCGTGGCCCTGCGCGCCGACCATGAGCTCGTGGGTCCGGCGCAGGTCAGCCTGCTCGTCGAGCACCTCGACGACGGAGGCGCGGATCTGGGCCAGCTCCTCGGCCGCCTCGGGACGCAACGTCTCGGCCACACGCTGGGGGCCGGCGCTCGCTTCGGTCATCGTCCTCACCTCATCGGGGCAGACCGAGCAGGCGCTCGGCGATGATGTTGCGCTGGATCTCGTTGGAGCCGCCGTAGATCGTGTTGGCCCGGCTGAAGAGAAAGTGGGTCTGGGCATCGTCCAGCTCGTACCCGGGCCCGGTGAGCAGCGCCCCGGCCCCCTCGACGTCGACCGCGAGCTCGCCCAGCGAGCGGTTCCACGTGGCCCACTGCAGCTTGGAGATCGACGCCTCCAGGCCGGACAGCCCCCCACCGGCGGACGCGAGCAGCCGCACCGCTGAGTGCCGCATCACCTCGAGCCCGATGTAGGCCTCGACGAGACGGTCACGCAGCGCCGGCTCCTGCCAGGCGCCGTTCTCGCGAGCCCGGGCGATGACGGCGTCGAGGCGCCGACGGAAGCCGATCTGCTGGCCGAGGGTGGACACGCCGCGCTCGAAGCCCAAGGTGCCCATGGCAACCTTCCAGCCCTCGCCCTCGGCGCCGACGCGGTGCTCGACGGCGGCGACGGCCCCGTCGAAGAAGACCTCGTTGAACTCGCTCGTACCGGTCAACTGGGTGATCGGTCGCACCGTGATGCCGGGCTGGTCCATCGGCACGAGCAGGTAGGACAGGCCCGCATGACGAGTCGAGTCGGGGTCGGTGCGGCACAGCACGAAGCACCAGTCGGCCAGGTGCGCGAGCGAGGTCCACACCTTCTGCCCGGTGATGACGTAGCTGTCGCCCCGGCGCTCGGCGCGGGTGCGCACCCCGGCGAGGTCCGAGCCAGCGCCGGGCTCGGAGTAGCCCTGGCACCAGATGTCCTCGCCGCTGGTGATGCCGGGCAGGAACCGCGCCTTCTGCTCCGGCGTGCCGAATGCGAGCAGCGTCGGGCCGAGTAGTTGCTCGGACATGTGCCCGAGCCGGCCGGGGGCGCCGGCGCGGGCGTACTCCTCGTGGTAGATGACCTGCTGGGCCAGTGTCGCGGGGCGACCGCCGTACTCGCTGGGCCAGCCGAGGCCGATCCAGCCGGCCCGGCCCAGGTGGCGCTCCCACTCGCGGCGCAGCTCGTGCGCCTCGTGCTCGCGCCCCTCGCCGCCGGTGCCGACGGCCTCGGCGAACGGCCCGGTGAGGGCCTCGTGGAGCCAGCCGCGGATCTCGGCCCGGAACTGCTCGTCGCTCACCGGCGCACCGGTGGCCTGCGCCGCGTCCGCACCCATGTCAGGCACCGTAGACGGGGGTCGGCGGCTCGGAGCGGGCGATGAGGTCGGCGATCGCGTCGGTGAATTCTTCCGGCTTCCACCGCTCGCCCTTGGTGGCGGCCAGCCCGTGGCGCCAGCCGTCGGCGAGCGAGACCTCACCGCCGGCGACCTCGAAGACAGCTCCGGTGACGGCCTGCGCGGCGTCGGATCCGAGCCAGACCACGAGGGGGGAGACGTTGGCCGGGTCCATCGCGTCGAAGCCCGCCTCGGGGGCGGCCATCGCCTCGGCGAAGACGGCCTCGGTCATCGGGGTGCGGGCCGAGGGGGCGATCGCGTTGACGACGATGCCGTAGCGGGCCCACTCGACGGCCGCGATCTGGGTCAGGGCGGCGATCCCGGCCTTGGCGGCGCCGTAGTTGCCCTGCCCGACGCTGCCCATGAGCCCGGCGCCGGAGGACGTGTTGACGACGCGCGCGGCGACCCGGCGGCCGGCCTTGGCCTCGTCCCGCCAGTAGGCGGCGGCGTGGCGCATCGGGACGAAGTGGCCCTTGAGGTCGACCCGCAGGACGAGGTCCCACTCCTGCTCGCTCATGTTGACCAGCATCCGGTCGCGGTTGATGCCGGCGTTGTTGACGAGGGTGTGCAGCCCGCCGAAGGTCTCGACGGCCTCGCGCACGAGGCGCTCACCGTAGGCCCAGTCGCTGACGTCGCCGGTGCTGACGACCGCGCGACCGCCCGCGGCGCGGATCTCGTCGACGACGGCCTGGGCCGCCTCCCGGCTGCTCTCGATGTCGTTGACGACGACGTCGGCGCCCTGCCGGGCGTACTCGAGGGCGTGCGCCCGACCCAGCCCCTGTCCAGCACCGGTCACGATCACCGTTCGTCCTACGCAGAAGCTCACGACACGCCCTTTCACTCGTGGTGCGGCCAGAAAACCACATCCGACGCTGGCGATGCAAGCAAGCGCTTGGTAGGGTGCCGAAAACGATATAAGGACGGCGAACGACGTGACGATGTTCTCGTCCCTGCGATTCCGAGACTTCCGCTTCGTGCTCCTGACCCTGGTGCTGTCCCAGGCCGGCTACTGGGGCTGCAACATCGCCTTCCAGTCGGTGCTCACCGAGGTCGACGGCACCCCGGCGACGATGGGCCTGCTCTTCTTCTGCCTGCTCGTGCCGTTCACGCTCTTCTCGATCCCCGCCGGGGTGCTGGCCGACGCCTTCGACCGGCGGCGGCTGCAGATCGGCGTGCTCCTGGCGACCAGCGCCCTGGCCGGGGTCTGCGCGGCGATGGTCGCGGCCAGCGTCGTCAACCTGCCCGTGCTGCTCTCGCTCGCCTTCCTCGCCGGCACCGGGATCAGCTTCCTGTCCCCGGTGACCCAGGCCCTCGTGGCCAACACCGTCCCGGCCGAGGCGCTCGGCAACGCCGTCCCGATCCAGGCCGCCGGGCTCAACCTCGCCCGCTCGATCGGCCCCGCGGTCGCCGGGCTGGTCCTCGTGGCCTGGGGACCGCTGGGCACGTTCGTGATGTACGCGACGCTCAGCCTCGCCGCGGCCGCAGCCGCGGTCGCGGTGCGCACCCGTCGCGTCCCGCCGGTCACCCCGGTGGTGCGCGAGAGCCTGGCCGCGCAGGTCCGCGCCGGTGTCCGGCACGCCCGGGAGCGGCCCCCGGCCTCGCTGTGCCTGGCCATCGTGGGGGTCAACGCGTTCTTCGGGTGCGCCTTCACGACCCAGCTCGCCGTCCGGGCAACCTCGACCTCGGACCACCCGGACAGGGTCTTCCCCATTCTCGTGGCCCTGACCGGGCTGGGCTCGTTCCTCGGGGTCCTCGTCGTGGCCCGGCTCTCCAGGCACGTCGCCACCGTGTGGCACGCCGCGGTCACCCTCGGCCTGCTCGCCGTGAGCACCGCACTGCTCGGGGTGGCGACGACGGTTCCCGTGCTCGCGGGGGCCGCGCTGCTGTGCGGCTCGTTCAGCATCGGCGCCATGGTGATCCTGCAGACGGTGGTCCAGCGGGTCGTCGACGACGCGCAGCGCGGCCGGGTGATGAGCCTCTACTTCCTCGGCTGGGGCGGCATGCCGTTCGGTGCCCTTCTGCTCGGCGGGCTGAGCACGTGGTTCGGCTCCGCGACCGCCTTCCTGCTGTTTGCCGCCGCGTGCCTGGCGACGGCGATCACGGTGCTCGTGCGGTTGCATCGCGGGGGCAGCGATCCCCTGCCCGCGACGTGACCGCCACGGCCCCTCCTGACTCCTCCTGCCCCCACCGGCCACTTCCGTTGTCCACCACCGCATTCCAGGAGTTCGTCGTGACCGACCAGTCCCCTCCGACCACACCCACGGCGGCGCTGCCCGTGCCCGCCGACTTCGCCCACCGCACCGGTGTCGCGCTCGTCACCGGCGGCAGCGGCGGCATCGGCCGGGTCGTCGCCCTCGAGCTGGCCCGCCGGGGGTCGACGGTGGTGATCACCTACCGCGGCAACGCCGAAGCGGCCCGGCAGGTGCTCGACGTGCTGCCGCCCGTCGCGTCCGGCACGCACTCGGCGCACCGCCTCGACCTCACCGACGCCGAGGCCACCGCCGCGCTCGTGACCGAGCTCACCGCAAGCCACGGTCCCCTGCACACGATCGTGCACGCGGCCGGACCGCACGTGCCCATGCGGCACCTGTCGACAGTGAGCCCCGGACAGTTCGCCACGCAGGTGGCCAACGACACGACCGCCTTCTTCACGCTGGTCTCGGCCTGCCTGCCGGCCCTGCGGGAGAGCCGCGGCAACGTCGTGGCGATCACGACCGCGGCGACGGTGCGCTACCCCGCCCGGGACGGCCTCTCCGCCGCGCCGAAGGCGGCGGTCGAGGCCCTCGTGCGGGCCTTCGCCAACGAGGAGGGCCGCTTCGGCATCCGGTTCAACTGCGTCGGGCCGGGCATGCTCACCGACGGGATGGCCGAGCGGCTCATCTCCTCGGGGGACCTCGACGAACGCGCCCTGGCCGTCGCCCGGTCCTCGACCCCGCTGCGGCGTTTCGGTGCCGCCCTCGACATCGCCGAAGCCGCCTGCTTCCTGGCCAGCGACCGGGCCAACTTCGTCACCGGGCAGAAGCTCGACGTCGACGGAGGCTTCGGTGTCTGAGCAGCCCCGGTCCTTCCCGTCCGGCTCGGACGGACTGGACGTGCTGCTCGCCGAGCGGGCCATCGAGCAGGCCCTGCTGCGCTACGCGCGCGGGGTCGACCGGATGGACCGGGACCTCGCCGCGAGCGCCTTCCACCCGGACGCCCGGATCACCCTCGGCGGGACCATGGCCGACCGGGACACGACGCTGGACGTGGTCTTCACGCTCGTGGCGCGGCGCACCATGACGATGCACTACCTGACGAACGTCCTGGTCGAGCTCGATCCGGCCGACCCGGACCGGGCCCGGGCCGAGACGTACGGCATCGCGTTCCAGCGCAGCACGTCCGAGCCGCCGCGCGGCAACATCGTCAGCGGGTTCCGCTACGTCGACCTCGTCACCCGGCGCGCGGGTGAGTGGCGGGTGCAGGAACGTCTCACCGTCTCGGAGTGGCAGCGGGTCGACGACCTCGCCGGACAGTGGCCGCTCCCCGAGGCCTCGCTGCGGGGAGCCCGCGACGGGTCCGACCCGGTCAGCCGCCCGTGGCCGCCCGACGGCCCGGGTCCGGGTGCCGGCGAGCCGGGCAGCGGGCCTGAGCACCCTCATGAGTGACCCACAGACGCCCGTACGCGAGGCGGGCGACCGGGTGCCGGGGTCCGACGCCCCCGCGCCACGGCTCGGTTTCCGCACGGGCGACGTCGTCGTCGTGACCGGGGCCGGCAGCGGGATCGGAGCGGCGACCGCGGCGACCGCGGCCGCCCAGGGACTCGTCGTGTCGGCGTGGGACCTCGACGCCGCCGCCCTCACGGCGGTGAGCGCCGCCGTCCGCGCGGCAGGCGGGGTGGTCGACCCTCACGTGGTCGATGTCTCGGACGAGGCGGCCGTGCGCGCGGCCCTCGCCGGGACCCGCACGGCGTACGGACCGGTGCGCCACCTCGTCAACAACGCCGGCCCGTCCTCGGCGACCGAGCTCGACTTCGACCACGCCGTGCAGCTTTGTGTCGGCAGCGTGCGCTCGGTGACCCGGGCCTGGCTCGAGCACGCCCCGCCCGGGGCGACCCTCGTGAACACCGCCTCGGTCGCCGGCACCGTCGTGGGCACCGCCTCGGACTGGTACAGCGCAGCGAAGGCCGGGATCGTCGGGTACACCCGACACCTGGCCGCGCACCGCGCCGACGTGGTGCGGGCCAACGCGGTCGCCCCCGGCATGGTGGACACTCCCAGGCTGCGCGGCTTCGCCGGGTCCTCGACGGGGCAGTCCGTGCTGGCCCGGGTGCCGAGCCACCGGATGGCCACGCCGGACGAGATCGCCTGGCCGATCCTCTTCCTGCTCTCGCCGCTGGCCTCGTACATCAACGGGGCGCTGCTCGTCGTCGACGGCGGGTGGACCGTCACGCAGTGAGCGCTGCCCGTGGGGCCCCACGGGCAGCCCCGTCAGCTCGGGTCGGGGCTCGACCGGCCGAGCATCGCCTGCATCCCGCCGTAGTTGCCGGCGACAAGGGCGGCCCGGTCCGGGCCGGAGCGCCGCGCGGCGACCTCGGCCTGCTGGCGCACGACGTGTACCGGACCGGCCCCCAGGGCTGCCAGCCCCTGTGCGGCGACGTCGGCCGGGTCGGCCGCTCCGGTCAGGTCGAGGCCGGCTCGCTCCATGGCGGGGGTGGCCGTGAGCCCGAGCACGAGGTGCAGCACGTCGACGCCGACCTGCCCGAGCTCGAGCCACAGTCCCTCGGTGAAGATCCGGGCGAAGGCCTTGGCCGCGGCGTAGACGCCGATGTCGGCGTGGCCGAGGTAGCTGGCCGAGGAGCCGACGACGAGAATGCCGCCGCGGCCGCGTGCGGCGAGCCGGGCACCGAGCTCCCGGCAGAGCTCGAGCGGGCGGGTGACGTTGAGATCGATGACGGCCTGGACCCGGGCGAGGTCCGCCTCGACGAAGCGGCTGCGGTAGGTGTTCGCGCCGGCGTTGAGGACGAGTAGGCCGAGGTCGAGGTCGGCAACGGCCTCGACGATCCGGGCGGTCGCGTCCGCGTCGAGCAGGTCCAGTGCGAGCACGCGGCACGGAGCCCCGTGGGCCAGGACCCGGTCGGCGACCTCCTCGAGGGCCTCGGGCTTGCGGGCGACGAGCACGATACCGAGGCCGGCCCGGGCCAACTGTTCGGCGAACGCGGCGCCGACCCCCTCGGAACCGCCGACGACCAGGGCCCAGGGCCCGTAGCGCTCGAGCAGGCCGGTCCCGCCAGTGGCCTCGCTCATGCCCCCGCCCCGCTGTCCGTCGCGGCGGCGGCGGGCTCGTCGAACCAGTCCCACTCCCAGGGGGTGATGGTGGCCAGGGGCCCGGTGAGCAGCGGCGTGGCCGTACTGGCGAGCGCTGCGGGCGGGGCCGGCAGCGGGTCCACGGCCAGGGCCCGTGTGAACTCGACCGGGTCGGCCTCGAGGTAGGTGAGACGGATCCGCACGACCGGTCCGTCAGGGTTGCTGCGGCTCGGGGCGCTGCGGAAGGTCCACACGCCCGCAACGCCGTCGCGCGCGAGCAGGTCGGGCACCTGGGTCTCGTGCTCGAACTGGGACAGGTCGGCCACATCGGGATGCAGGGAGGTCTCGACCCGACTCACCTCGACGTGCACCCCACGGTGGGGCCGGAACGGCAGCGCGGCGAGGGTGACGGAGGCCCGGGGGGCCACGTGGCCCTGCACGGGGCGGAACATCCGGGTCATCGGCCGTTCGGTCCAGGCCAGCTCCGGACGCCGGCCCTGGTGGATCGCCCGGTCGCCGAGGTCCTTCCACTCGGGAATCGAGTCCGCGGTCGGCTCGGCGAACCAGTACATCGCCATGTACTGGCTGCCGGCGAGGGCGAGGTCCGGATAGCTGCCGAGCCGTTCGCACGCGGGGGTACGCACCCAGCGGTCGCCGTACACGACGCCGGGCAGGGCGAGGTTCTCGGGGCGGTGGTCGAGCTGGTGCCACGCGTTGTAGTCGCGATGGCGGGCGGGGTCGGTCACCTTCGGGAACGAGAAGAAGGCGCGGGTGGCGGTCTCCGGGGTGCTCGGGATCATCTCGGCCTTCTCCAGGGTGGGGCGCTGGTGGAGCGCGATCGGTCCGGTTTCGCCGCCGGCCTCGGCCGGTGATGTCGCCCGGATCGGCACCTGGCGTGGCGTCCGCCGCGACGCCCGGTGCGCCCGTCGGGACGGCATCGGCCGCCGGGTGGCGGCCGCGCTCGGGCGTTGACCCTTGACCCTACGGCCGCACCACCATTACGGTCAAGCAAGCGCTTGGTTGACAACATTGCCCGCAAAGGAGCCCCATGACCGTCAGCGACGCGGACTTCCGCGCCCGGCTCGACGCCCAGATCGGCCTCACCGACCCGCCCCGCCGGGCCAAGGACGCGGTCACCGAAGCAGCCATCCGCATCTGGTGCGACGCCGTCGGCGACGAGAACCCCGCCTACCAGGACCCGCGGTGGGCCGCCCGCTCCGCCTGGGGCGGCATCGTGGCCCCGGCGACCTCGCTGAACATGTGGACCCTGCCGGGCAACCGGCGCAGCCACCGCCACGCCGAGAGCCTCGACCGGGTCAACGAGGTCCTCGCCGAGCGCGGCTTCACCTCGGTGGCCGCGGTGCAGACGGAGCACACCTACGTGCGCCCGCTGCGCCCCGGCGACCACCTCGAGCAGTTCCCCTCCATCGGCGCGGTCTCCCCGGAGAAGTCCACCCGCCTCGGCCGGGGCCACTTCGTCGACCTCGTCAGCGACTACCGCACCCTCGATGGCGAGCCGGTCGGACGCGTGGTCCTGCGGATGCTCCGCTGGAACCCGGCGACCCGGGCCGAGGTCCCGGCGACGCCCGGGGACCGCCTCGCCCGGCCGGTGCGCCCGGTCGGGACCGCCCCGACCGACCTGCCGCCCGCCGGCACCACCGGCACCCTGACCGCGCACCTGCAACCCGGCTACGCCGCCGCCCCCCTCGACGAGCGGCCCTACCTCGTCGGCACCGCCGAGCTCGCCGACGGGACCCGCCTCAGCGGAGACGTCGTGGACCTGCGCCCCGACCTCGTGCACGACGGCATGCCGGTCGTCGTGGCCCACCGACGCACCCGCGACGGCCAGATCCTGCCGGTACTCACCGCCCCGCGGCCCGAACGCCGCACGAGCACCCGCACCGGGGCCGAGGTGAGCACCGGGCAACGCCTCGCCCCCTGGCCGATCCCCGTCACCCAGCTGTCCATCGCGGCACTGGCAACCGCGACCTTCGACTTCAACGACGTGCACCTCGACCGCGACGCGGCCCTCGAGCGAGGCGCCCGCGACGTCTACATGAACATCCTCGGCTCGAGCGCGCTGGTCAACTGCTACCTCACCGACTGGGCCGGACCGGAGGCCCGCGTCGTCGACTTCCGCACCCGCCTCGCCGCGCAGAACCACCCCGGCGACACCTTCACCCTCGACGGTGTCGTCACCGGCCTGAAGCCGGCGCCCGAGGCCACCGGGGAAACGCACGTCACCGTCGACGTCCGCGGCACCAACAGCCTCGGCGACCACGTCATCGCCTCCGCCACCCTCGCCCTGCCCTGAGAGGAACCCCGTGCTCGCCAGCTACGTCGTCGACTCCGGCTCCCCCGACAGTCTGCGTCTCGGCCAGCTCGAGGCCCCGACGCCCGGCCCCGGTCAGGTGCTCGTACGGGTCCAGGCGGCCAGCCTGGACCGGGTCGACACCTACATCCGTCGCGGTACCCACGGAATGGCGGTCGCCGGGCCGACGATCCTCGGCCGGGACGTCGCCGGCACCGTCGTGCGGACCGGTCCCGGTGTCACCGGGTTCACTCCCGGCGACGCGGTCGTCGGGCTGACCACCGGCACCCACGCCGAGCTCGCCGTCGTCCCGGCCACGCACTGCTTCCCGCGGCCGGCCGCGCTCGACGCCGTCCGCGCCGCGGCGGTGCCCACCGCCGGACGCACCGCCTACGACGCGGTCGTCAATCTCACCGGGGTGCGCCCCGGCGACCGGGTCCTCGTCGTCGCCGCCGCAGGCGCCGTCGGCACCTTCGCCGTCCAGTACGCCCACCACCTGGGCGCGTGCGTCGTCGGCACCAGCGCCCCGGCGAAGGCTGACGCCGTGCGCGCCCTCGGCGCCCTCGACGTCGTGGACCACTACCGCCCCGACGTCGTCGAGTCCCTGCGTGCCGCCCTGCCCGGCGGCGAGGCCGACGTCATCGTCGAGTCGGTCGGCGGCACCCTGTGGTCCGACGTGCTCAAGGTCCTCGCCCCCGGCGGGCGGCTGGTCACCTGCGGCGTCACCGCAGACAGCCACGCCCACCTGCACCTGGGTCGACTCATGGTCAAGGGCTGGACGCTGCGCGGCATCGGCCGGCCCGGTCCCGAGGCGGTGGCCCGCCAACTGCGCGAGGCCCTCACCCTCTCGGCCGTCGCCGCCGCTCCCGTGGTCGCCGCCACGTACCCGCTCGAGCAGGCCGCAGCCGCGCACGACCATCTGGAGGCCTCCGACTTCGTCGGGCGGATCGTCCTCACGACCGGCTGAGCCGCCCGGCACGCCCCCGCGCCACGGGGTTCCTAGGTGAGCGACTCCCCCGACACGGCGGACAGGACGACGAGCGGGATCTGCCGCCCGAAGCCCGCGGCCCGGTCGGCGTAGCGTCCCACGTTCGGCTTGTGCGCCACGACGTGCGCGAACAGCTCCGGGTCGCGCTCCCCGTCGGTCACCCGCGCCCGCACCGCGATCGTCTTGCGCCGCAGGACGATCCAGCAGAGTTCGTGGTGACGCGCATTGACCACCCAGGCCGGATCCGTGGGGCCGCCCCCCTTGGAGCCGACGACCACCAGGTCCGTCCCGTGCGGCACGTACGGCAACGCCGCGTCGCGCAGCTGCCCGGACCGACGGCCCACCGTGGTCAGCAGCAGCGTGGGGTTGTACGGGAACCGGCCCGCCAGCGCGTACTGCAACGACACGAGCGAGAACCCGGTCCTTCGCACGAGGAACCGGTCGAACGCCATCCCGCGCGGCCCACGGATGACGATCAGCCACGCCCGGCCGTACGAGGCGAACGACCTCGTCTCCGCACCGATCCGATCCCCCCGGCTCATCGCGCGCGGGCCAGCAACGGTGACAGCGTCTCGGCGACGTCGGCGACGTCCTCGATGCCCCGGACCACCTCGACGAGCTGCTCCTGCGAGCCCGCGTCGAGGATCCCGTCGCAGAACGTGGCCAGCTTGCCGACCACGAAGTCCCAGTCCGCCCGCGTCGCGGAGTCCCACGGGTCGCCCTGGGCGAAGTCCGACTCGACGACGTACTCCCGGCCACCGGCCCGGATCGTCAGCGCGCCCCGCGTCCGGCGGATCTGACCACCCGGGTGCTCCTTGAGGTCGGCCTCCCACTCGGCGTCGAGCACCGGGTCGGGCGCCGTCGTGATCCGGCGCGCCAGGTCCCACACCGCGGGGTCGGCCAGCCGCTGCGGGTCGTACCACTGTGGCCCCGGGGCGTGCCCGAGCAAGGCCAGCGCCGCGGCGTACGGCATGTTGAAGGCACCGTCCAGCGGCGCGACGAGCGTGTCCGGGATCTGCGGGGCCGGCTCCCGGAACTGCAACGTCCGGTAGGCCGCGGGGCTCAGCCGGATCTCCATGGACTCGATCTGCGACACCGGCACCCCGTGGGTGCTCGGGAACGCGCGGATCGCGTCGAGCGCGGCGTGGGTGAAGCGGCACGTCGGGTACGGCTTGAGCGACGTCTCGCTGATCCACCACGTCGACCCCAGGCCGGCGACCATCTCGTGTCGCTCACCGCCGAGGAAGCCCATCGCCTCGATGAAGCCCGGGGTGCGGTCCAGCACGTCCAGGTCGCCGGTGTAGCCCTCCTCGGCGAGCGCCGCGCCGAGCATCCCGGCGTGCGCGATCGCGCCGTACGGGCCGTACTTGAACGCGTTGAACGAGCGCCGCTCGGCCATGTAGGAGTTCTTCGCCGGCGGGGCCAGCCAGGCGACCAGGCCGAGCGCGTGGGTCAGGCGCTCCGGCTCCCAGCCGCCGACGACGGCGCAGGCCGCAGCCGTGCCCATCGAGGCGTACCCGTGCGACGACAGCGGCGACCAGCGGAACTGCCCGTCCTCGAAGGCCATGAGCGAGGTCGACAGGTTCAGCCGCGCGTTGATCTCGAAGGCGATGATGCTCGCGCGCAACAGGCTCGCCCCGTCGGCGTGCAGCCGCTCGGCCTCGGCCAGTCCGGCCGCGACCCCGAACACCGCGAAGTGCGCCGAGTTGAAGAAGGTGTCGTCCGCGTCCAACGCGTTCATCATGTCCGCGTTGGCGTGCGCGGCGTTGATCGCCGCGACCCGCTGCCCCAGCCCGAACACCGTCGCCTCGGCCGGGCCGCCGAACCGGGCGGCGACCCGCTGGACCATGCGGCTGCGCCGCAACCGCACCGCCGCCAGACCACAGATGAGCGAGTCGAGCAGGACGAGCTTGCCGTAGTCGCGCACCGACTCGGGGATGTCCTCGTCGCGCGTGGTCGCGAACCGCGCGAGGAGCTGCGTCCGGGTCGGTCCCGTCGTGTCGGTCACCGCTCAGCCCACCTTTCCCGGCGCGACGAGCCGATTGCCCTGCCGGTCGCGCGGCAGCGGCACGGGGATCGCCGCGAGCAGCTTCTTCGTGTACTCCTGCTGCGGGTTGGCGAAGATCTGCTCCGTCGTGTCCGTCTCCACGACCTCACCGGAGGCCATCACCAGGACCCGGTCGGCGATGACCTCGACGAGAGCCAGGTCGTGGCAGACGAACAGGTATGCCAGACCCAGCTCCTCCTGCAGGTCCCGGAGCAGGTTGAGCACCTGCGCCCGCACCGACACGTCCAGCGCCGCGACCGGCTCGTCGCACACGATGAGGCTCGGCTTCATCGTCAACGCCCGTGCGATCGCGACCCGTTGCAGCTGCCCGCCGGACAGCTCGGCCGGGTAGCGCTCCAGGTAACGCGAGCCGATGCCGACCTTGTCGAGCAGCTCGACGGCCTCCTTCTCGCGCGTGACCCGGTCCTTGTCGGTGTGCACGAGGATCGGCTCGGCGACCGCGTCCTTGATCGTCATCCTCGGGTCGAGCGAGCTGTACGGGTCCTGGAAGATCATCTGCATCCGCTGGCGCAGCTCGCGCAGCTGCTTCGGCTTCGTGGCCAGCACGTCGATCCCGTCGAAGGTCACCGACCCGGAGTCCGGCTCGATGAGGCGCAGCACCATGCGCCCGACCGTCGACTTGCCCGCGCCGGACTCACCCACGACCGCGAGACACTCACCGCGCTCCAGGGTGAAGCTCACCCCCTTGACCGCGTGCGACCACTTCGTGCGCCGGCCGAGCCAGTCCCGACCGGAGCTGAACGACTTCGTGAGGCCCTCGACCTCGAGCAGGCTCATCGAATGTCCTCCGTAGAAAGCCTCGGCTTTGGCCGTGGGGAGGAAACGGAACCCCTGCGGATCAGGTCAGGAATAGCCCATTCGCGGCCAAGGCGGATGGGTGTCTGGTCACACGTTGCGCTGGTTCTCGACATACCTCTTGACCGCCTCCAGAGTGGCGCCGCCGGTTGTGGCGACGAAGTACGAGTTGGTCCACAGGGTTGGCATCCGGGACTTGAGGTGCGGGAACTCCTGGCGCAGCAGACGGGAGGATCGGCCTTTGATCTGCTTGACCAGGCGGTGGATGCCGTACTGCGGGTCCACGACCACGAGCAGGTGTACGTGGTCGGGCATCGTCTCGATCGTCTCGATCGGTGCGTTCCGTTCGACGCAAACCTCGCGGATAATCTCTTTGAGTCGCTCGTCGACCTTGCCGTCGATGACCTTGCGCCGGTACTTCGGGCACCAGACGACGTGGTAGTGGCAGCGGTACACGACGGTATTGTTCGACCTGACCTCGTCCATGCCGGGACTATATAGCTTTGTGGTGTATAGTGTCCGGTATGGGCGAGACGGTGCGTTACACCTATCGCCTGCGGCCCGGCCGCATCGCGCAGGCCGCACTGCGCGACGAGTGGGGCCGGTGCCGGTGGTTGTGGAACGAAGCTGTGCACCAGCAGAAGACCGGCCGCAAGCCGACGTTCGGGAAGCTGTCGAAGCTGCTGACCGAGGCCCGCAGCCGTAATGCCTGGCTGCGCGAGGGATCGCAGGTCGCACAGCAGCAGACACTGCGCACCTATGGTGCCGCCCTGGACCACTCGTTCAAGGTCAAGGGCCGGGGCCGACCGAAGGTCAAGCGGCTCAAGGACTCGCTGCCGACCCTGGAGTACACCACCCGCGGCTTCCGGATCAAAGACGGCCGGCTGTGCCTGCCGGGCAAGGTGACCGTCGCGGTCGTCTGGTCGCGGGAACTGCCGTCCGAGCCGACCAGCGTGCGCGTCTACCAAGACACCCTCGGCCACTGGTACGCCTCGTTCGTGGTCCGCCGTGAGATCACCACCGCACCCGAGTCGGACTCGCCGGGTATCGGCGTCGACTGGGGCGTCAAGACCACCGCCGCCACGACAGACCCGGCGTTCGACCTGCCGAACCTCGGCCATCGCCGCCGGTGCGCCGCCGAGATGGCCAAGGCCCAGCGCAAGATGGCCCGCCGCCGTCGTCCCAAGGGACACGCCCCGTCGAAGGGCTACCAGACCGCGAAGCGGCAGGCCGCCCGGGTCGCGAAGAAGGCCGCCCGACAGAACACCCACGACGCCCGCGTCTGGGCCAAGAACGTCACTGACCACCACGCGCTGATCGCGGTTGAGGACTTCAAACCGAAATTCCTCGCCCGCACCACAATGGCCCGCAAAGCGGCCGACGCGGCAATCGGCGCGTGTAAGAAAGAACTGATCGAGCGTGGTAGGCGGGCAGGCCGCAAGGTGGTGCTGGTACCGCCCGCCTACACCACGATGACCTGCTCCGAGTGCGGCGAGAGAGCCAATCTTCGCCTCGGACTGGGTATCCGTACCTTCGAGTGCGCAGCATGCGGCTATACCGCATGCCGCGACCGAAACGCCGCGAGGACGATCCTCGCCACGGCCGAACGCGACCGTGCCAGTGCCGACGACGTAAGACATCTGATCGCCTCCTTCCGCGACGGTGGATCAGGTGCGGTCCGAGCTGGGAATCCAGGGCCTGGCCCCGGAGGAAAATCCCCCGGATCCATCCGTGGGGATCGTTAACAGACCGTCACTCCATCCAGAGAGAGCTCCGCGGCGCGCACGCACCGCGCATGGTGCTCGGCGGCGCCGTCGAGACGGACCAGGCTCGGGTGGGCCACGTCGCACCGGCCCGGCTCGGCGTACTCGCATCGGCTGTTGAACCGGCACCCGTGCGGCCAGGCGCCCGGGGCCGGGATGCCACCGGGAATGGCGCGCAGCCGCCGGTCGGTGCTCAGGCCCGGCTTCGGAATCGAACCGATCAGGCCGGAGGTGTAAGGGTGCCGCGGGTTGAAGAACAGCTGCTCCGAGGGCGCGTTCTCGGCCACCTCGCCGGCATACATGACCACGATCTCCTGGCACAGCTCGGCCACCACCGCGAGGTCGTGGCTGACGAACAGCAGCGCCACACCGGTCTGCTCCTGCAGGTCGCGCAACAGCTCGAGGATCCGCTCCTGCACCGTCACGTCGAGCGCCGTCGTCGGCTCGTCGGCGATGAGCAGGCGCGGGTTGCACGCCATGACCATCGCGATCATGACGCGCTGGCACATGCCGCCGGAGAACGCGTGCGGGTACTCGTCGACCCGCTGCGCCGCCCGCGGGATCTGCACCATCTCGAGCATCTCGACGGCGCGGGCCCGGGCCTGCTTACGGTTCATGCCCAGGTGCTTGCGCACCGACTCCGCGATCTGGTCCCCGACGGTGAAGGCCGGGTTCAGGCTGCGCATCGGTTGCTGGAAGATCATGCCCATGCCCGGGCCACGCAGGTCCCGCCACTGCTTCTGGGTGCCCGCGGTGAGGTCCACGCCGTCGAAGACGATCCGGCCCGAGGCGATCCGCCCGCCGGTCGCCCCGGTCAGGCCCATCACCGCGATGGAGGTCACCGTCTTGCCCGACCCGGACTCGCCGACGAGAGCCATCGACCCTCCCGGCTTGAGCGAGAACGAGACGTCCTGGACGGTCGTCTGCCACCCACCCGCGGGTGCGGGGAACTGGACGTTCAGGTTCTCCACGCGCAGCAGGTCCGCCGCCCCGCCGGTGGCGGCGGTCCTGGTGCCGGCGATCACGCCGGGTGCTGTTTCACGTGCCATGTCAGCTCCTGGTGGTTGCCGGGCCGGTCAATTGCCCGACCGGGTGCGCACGAGGGCGCGACGGACACCGTCACCGAGGTAGGTGAAGGCGAGGACGGCGAGGAAGATCATCACGCCGGGCGGCCACACGAGGTACGGCGCGAGGCGCATGTTCGAGGAGGCCGTCGAGAGCATCGAGCCCCAGCTGGCCGCGGGGGCCTGGACGCCCAGCCCGAGGAAACTCAAGCTCGCCTCGGCCGCGACGGCGGTACCCAACGATACCGAGGTGACGAGGATGATCGGCGGCAGCACGTTGGGCAGCACGTGCCGCACCGCGGTGCGCAGGGTGCTGCAGCCCAGAGCGATCGAGGCCTCGATGTAGGTCTCGTGCCGCACGTCCATCGTGCCGGCGCGGGCCACCCGGAAGAAGCGCGGGGCCATGACGAGGCCGATGGCGAGCATCGCGTTGGTGATGCCGGCGCCGAGGACCGCGACGATGGTGATGGCCAGCACGAGCGACGGGGCGCTCATGAGCGCGTCCATGACGCGGGTGAGGATCGCGTCGACCCAGCCGCCGCGGTAGCCCGCGATCATGCCGAGAGGCAGGCCGAGCACGAGCGCGACGGCCGCAGCCTGCAGCGCCGCCCACAGCGAGACCCGCGCCCCGAAGATGAGCCGGCTCAGCACGTCCCGGCCGTAGTCGTCGGTCCCCAGCCAGTGCTCGGCACTCGGTGGCTTGAGCCGCTGCAGCAGGTTCTGCACGTCGGGGTCGTACGGCGCCAGGGCCGGGGCGAAGATCGCGATGAGGGTCAGCACGGCCAGGAAGACGCCGGCCACGATCGTCGCGGGGCGACGCACGATGCTCTTGAGGATGCCGGGGGCGGCGACCGGCTCCGGGTCACCCGTGCCGATGGCCGCCCTGGGCACCTCGGCGAGACCGCTGGCGTTGTGCGAGTCGTTCCCCGGCACCGGAGCCGTGGGGGTCTGGTTCGCGCTCATGACCGCACCTTCGGGTTGAAGTAGCCGTAGGAGATGTCGACGATGAGGTTGACGAGCACGACGATCGTCGTGCTGAACAGGACGAAGCCGAGCAGCACTGGGACATCGCGCCCCTGCACGGCCTCGACGGCGGTGCGCCCGAGGCCCGGCATGTTGTAGATCATCTCGATGGTCACCGACCCGGCGAGGACCTCCGCGACACGGAAGCCGAGGACGGTGACGACGGGGATGCACGCGTTCTTCAGGGAGTGCTTGAACACGACGCTGGCGCGCGACAGCCCCTTGGCCTCGGCGTTGAGGACGTAGTCGGTCTTCATGACCTGCCCCAGCGCCGAGCGCAGCTGCAGGGTCACCTCGGCGGCGGGGAGCAGGCCGAGGGCGATGCCCGGCAGGACGAGGTGCGAGAGCCACGGCCAGAAACCGTCGGACAGCGGTTGGTAGCCGAACGCCGGGAACATCTGCAACCCGACCGCGAAGACCGAGGCGAGCACGAGGCCGAACCAGAAGCCCGGGATGGCGATCGAGATCGACGCGAACCAGTTGACGACCCGGTCGACGATGCCGCCGGAGCGCAGCGTGGCCACGAGCGCCAGGGTGGCACCGAGCAGGATCGCGAAGATCATCGCGACGAGGACCAGCGACATCGTCGTCGCCATCCGTCGCGTCAGCAGGTCGGTCACGCTCTGGTCCGAGACGAAGGACGTGCCGAGGTTGCCTTGGAGGACGTCGCCGATCCACTGGAGGTAGCGAAGGAGGAGCGGATCGTTGAGGTTGAGTTCCTCGCGGATCACCGCGATGCGTTCCGGGGTCGGTTCTTCGCCGGCGAGGATGGTGGCCGGGTCCCCCGGCGCGAGCTCGATCAGAGCAAAGACGAGCAACGGGACGAAGAACAGCAGGGGTATCGCTGCGAGCAGTCGCCTGCTGGCGTATCGGAGCATCTCTTACCTCGGCTCTGAGCGTGGCACGTGCCTGGGAGTGAGCCCCGCACGGCCTGGTGCCGGCGAGACCGTGCTGGTGTCGCTGCCGGCCCCGGCCACAGCGGGTGGCCCTGACCACCCGGCGGCGACACCACCGGGTGGTCAGGCTCGACGGTTACTTCTTGACGGCGATGTTGCGCAGGTCCCAGATGCCGATGTTCGACATCGGGATGTTGTCAATGCCGACGATGTTCGACTTCGCGACGTTCGCGTTGGTCTGGTTGCACAGCGGCACGTACCAGCCCTGCTCGAGCGTCGTCTTCCAGATGTCGTGGTACAGCGGGGCGCGCTTGTCCATCGACAGCGCGGGGTTGGCGGCCTCGGCCGCCTTGGCCGCGACGAGCGAGGGGTCCGCGGCGAGCTTGTAGGTGTTCAGCAGGTAGCTGTTCACCGTCGCCGCCGGGTCGGCCTTCGGGCTCCACGACGTGGCGACCATCAGCTCGAAGTCGCCGGCGATGAAGCGCGGCTCGTTCTCGGTGTTGGGCACGGGGTTGAGCGTCGCGTCGATGCCGGCGGCCCGCAGCGACGCCTGCACGACGTTGGCGGGCTGCTCGGCGTTCGTGCCCGCGGCGAAGGTGACGGACACCTTGGCGCCGCCGGCCCGCTGCACCAGCGCCTTGGCCTTGTCGACGCTGAACTCGTACGGGTAGGTGTAGTTCGGGATTCGGCTCGGGTCCGTCTCAGGGACGAGCTGACGCGTCGGCGTGCAGTAGCCGCTGAAGAGCGCGCTGATCGCCTCCGGGTCGACCGCGTGGGCGATCGCCTGGCGGACCTCGGGCTTGGCGACGTCGCCCTTGTTGGCGCGCATGTAGACGCCGACGAGGTTCTTGAACTTCACCTGGTGCTGCTGCAGACCGCTGCCCGGGGTGACGATCTTCTCGACCGTGGCGATCTCACCGGCCGAGCTGAGCGGGGCCAGGTCGACCTGGCCGCTCTGCAGGCCGTTGAGGCGGGCCGCGGCGTCGGGCACACGCTGCAGCTCGATGCCACCGAGGCGCCCGACGTTCGGGTCCCAGTAGCTGTCGGCCCGCTTGAGGACGAGCTTCTCCTGCGGCACGAGCTCGGTGGCGATGTACGGGCCGGAGCCGGCGTTGCCGGGGTTGCTCTTGATGTTGACGCCGTCCTTGACGGCCTTCGGGCTGACCATCATGCCGGCCGTGCCGGTGAAGGACGCGGGCAACTGAACGCCTCTGCCCTTGACCAGCTTGAGGCGCACGGTCGTCGCGTTGGCGACCTCGACCGACTCGATGTCGGCGAGGTCGGCCTTGAGGGTCGAGCCCTGGAGGGTCTTGCCCCGCTCGATGTTGACCTTGACGGCCTCGGCGTCGAACGGCGTGCCGTCGTGGAACTTCACGTCGTCACGCAGCTTGAGCTCGAGGACGCTGCCGTCCTCGACGAAGTTCCACTCCTTGGCCAGGCCCGGCACGATCTTGTCGTCCTTGTCGAGCATGGTCAGCCGGTCCCACACGAGGAACAGGTAGCCCCAGCCGCCGTAGCTCGTCTGGAGGGCCGGATCGAGGTCGCGCAGCGGACCCGCCGACGCGAACTTGAGCACGGCCGAGGTGTCGATCTCGCCCTGCCCAGCGCTGGTGCTGCCGGAGCTGTCCGGTGAGCCACAACCGGCCACAGCGAGAGCCCCGATGGCGATCAGCGCGACCAGACGACTCCTGGCCTTGTTGTTGACGCCCATTCTCATCCTTCCAAAACGCGAGCCGAATCGTTCCGGCTGATCGAGAGGTGGTGTTGCCCGTTCGGCGGCTGCCGGTCGGGATCCGTGGGTCGCTGACGGCCTTCAGGGTCTGTGGTGGTGGCCGGCGTCTCAGCCTTCCGCGGAGAGGATCAGTGCGCTGGTCGGAACCCCGACGCCCGCCGTCACGAGGACGTTGCGTACACCGTCGGGCTGGTTGGTCGAGGTCCCCCGGACGAGGCGGACGCCCTCCGCGACGCCGTTCGTGCCATGCAGGTAGGCCTCACCGATCTGGCCACCGTGGGTGTTGGTCGGCAGCGAGCCGGTGACCTCGAGGTTGCCGTCGGCGATGAAGTCCTTGGCCTCACCGCGACCGCAGAAGCCGTACTCCTCGAGCTGGTTGAGCACGTACGGGGTGAAGTGGTCGTAGAGGATCGCCGCATCCATGTCGGCGGGTCCGAGGCCCGACTGGGCCCACAGCTGCCGGGCGCAGAGCTCGACCTCGGGGATCCGGGTCAGGTCCTCGCGGTAGTAGCTGACCATCTGGTACTGGTCCGGTCCCAGGCCCTGGGCCGCCCCGACGATGTAGGCCGGGGTGGCGGGCAGGTCCTTGGCGCGCTCGGCGCTGACGATGACCATCGCCTGGCCGCCGTCGGTCTCCTGGCAGCAGTCGAACAGGTGCAGCGGCTCGGCGATCCAGCGGGAGGCCTGGTGCTCCTCGAGGGTGAGCGGCTTGCCGTGGAACCACGCCTTGGGGTTGTTCGCGGCGTGCTTGCGGGCGAGCACGGCGACCCGGCCGTAGTCCTCGCTGGTCGCGCCGTACTCGTGCATGTAGCGACGGGCGAACATCGCGGTGTGCTGGGCCGGGGTGAGCAGGCCGTACGGGTTGACCCAGGAGCGGTACTCGTTGTCCGAGGTGGCCTGGGTCTTCGCCGGAGGCGGCCCCTGCCCGAAACGGACGCCGGAGCGCTCGTTGAAGGCGCGGTAGGCCACGACGACGTCGGCGACGCCGCTCGCGACGGCCATGGCGGCCTGCTGGACGGGGGCACAGGCGCCACCACCGCCGTAGGGGATCCGGGAGAAGAACTTCAGCTCGGGGATGCCGAGGCTGCGGGCGACCATGTTCTCCGGGTTGGTCTCCATGGTGAAGGTCGTCATGCCGTCGACGTCGGCGGGGCTCAGGCCCGCGTCGGCCAGGGCGGCCGAGACGGCCTCGACGGCCAACTGCAGCTCGCTGCGGCCGGAGTTCTTGGAGAACTCCGTCGCGCCGATGCCGACGATCGCGGTGCGCCCCGACAGGAAGTTGGACGTCACGTCACTGCTCCGTTCCGCGGGGCAGGCGCACGGTCACCTCGGAGATGGCGTGCGCGCCCTTGCTGTTCATGCCACGCACCGCGACGCGCACGGTGTCCTCCTCGACGCCGACGACCTCCCCGGTCAGCCGCATCACGTCCCCCGGGAAGTTCGGCACCCCGAGGCGGGTACTCAGGCGCACCATGCGCGCGGCGGGGCCGGCCCAGTCGGTGACGTAGCGGCCGACGAGCCCGTTGGTGTTGTTGATGCTCATGTAGGTGTCGGGGGTGCCGCGACGCTCGGCCTGGGCCGGGTCGTGGTGCACGTCCTCGTAGTCGCGGGTCGCGAGGGCGCCGGCGACGATGAGGGTCCGGGTCAGCGGGATCTCGAGCTCCGGCAGCGTGTCGCCGAGGCTCACCTGCTCGATGGTGATCTGCGTGCCGCTCACAGCTGCTCCCCTGCGTCGACGAGGTCCGCGAGCTGCTGCAGGTGCCAGGCCCCCGAGCCGGCGGTGTTGGCCAGCTGGGTGGTCCAGAGCATGTAGCGGTGGATCGGATAGGTGACGTCGGCCCCCATGCCGCCGTGCACGTGCTGCACGGTGCGCGCGACGCGGTCGCCCGCCTCGGCAGCCCAGTGCTTCGCGACGTGTACGGCCGCGCGAGACGGCCGCGCGGTCGTCTCGCGCCAGAGCGCGTTGAGGTAGGTGACCTCCATCGCCTCGGTGTCGATGTGGCAGTTGGCGATCTGGTGGGCGACGGCCTGGAAGGTCGCGATCGGCACACCGAACTGCTCGCGCCCGGAGGTGTAGTCGGCGGCCTGGCGTACGGCGGCCTGGCTGATGCCGCTCTGCAGGGCGGCCACGGCGATCCAGACCTGGCGCAGCAGCCAGTCGATCCGGTCCTCCCCGGGGCCCTCGGCGAGCAGCTCCGCGGCGGCGCCCTCGAGGTGCACGTCGGAGGCGAGTCCCCGGTCGGTGCGCTCGAAGGTCTCGCGGCGCACCCCGGCGCCAGCGGTCGGCACGAGGTAGAGCCCGACCGTGCCCTCCTCGTCGGTGGCCGGGACGACGATCGCGTCGGCGAGGTGCGCCGAGCGGACGCCGACGGCGGTGCCGCTCAGGGTGACCCCCGCACCGCCGGGCTCGGCGCCGGACCGCGCGCGGACGCGGGCGCCGTACGGCCGGGCGTCGGCCAGGTCGTCGACGGCCACGGTGAGAACCGTGTCCCCGGCCGCGACGCGGGGCAGCCACTCGGCCTGCTGCTTGGCGTCGCCGTAGCGCACCAGCGGCAGGACGCCGCCGACAAGGGTCTCCCACAGCGGGACGGTGCCCAGCGTGCGGCCCTGCTCGACGAAGACCCCGGCGACCTCCCACAGGCCCAGCCCGGCGCCGCCGTGTTCCTCGGGCACGAGCAGCCCGAGGACGCCGGACTCGGCAAGGTCGCGGTACAGGACGCGGTCGAAGCGGTCCTGCCCGGCCTCGATGTCGAAGAGTCGCTGCGGGTCGCCGTTGCGCGAGAAGACGTCGCGCGCCAGGTCGTTGACCGTGACCTGGTCCTCGGCGAGCTGGAAGTCCATCAGTTCTTCTCCTCTTCGGCGGGCTCCGATGCGGAGGTCGCGGCCCGGAAACGCGGCAGGGTGAGGTTCTCGTCGTAGTCGAGCCAGTCGACCTGCACGGGCATGCCGATCTCGACCTCGTCGGCGTTGCCGACGAAGTCGGCGACGAGGCGCGTGCCCTCCTCGAGGTCGACGAGCACGACGGTGAGCGGGTAGTCGTACCCGGGAGCCTTCGGGTGGTGGCTGACGACGTAGCTGTGCACCGTGCCCCGTCCGCTCGCCTCGACCTCGTGCCACGCGTACGAGTGGCAGGAAGGGCAGATCGGGCCGGGCGGGTGGCGCAGCGTGCCGCAGTCGGTGCAGGCCTGGATGACGAGGCGACGCTGTGCGGCGGCCTCGAACCAGAAGGCGTTGTCGCGCAGGATGAACGGCTTGTGCCGCAGTGCCGGGTCGGCGGCGGCCGGAGCCGCGGGCTTGGCGCCGGACGGGTCGAAGCGCAGGATGCGGAAGCGCTGTCGAGCCACGACCTCGTCGTCCTGGTCGGTGTAGGTGCGCAGCGTCGTGATGAAGTGGCCGGTGCCCAGACCCGTGGTCTTGCGCGGGGAGACGTCCTCGATGACCGTCGCCATCTTGATCTCGTCGCCCAGGCGCAGCTCGCGCACGTACTCGTGCTCGTCGTTGGTCGCGACGACCCCGACGAAGCCGGCCTCGGCGAGGATCGCGAGCAGCCGGGCCATGGGGGTGTCCGGCGTGGCGCCCGCGGCGGCGGCCGTGTGGGCCTTGTATCCGACCATGAGCCAGGTGGACAGCATCGGCGGCGGGGCGACGACACCCTCGCGGCCGGTGTCACGGGCGGCCCGCTCGTCGACGTAGACGGGGTTCTCGTCACCCATCGCCTCGACGAAGTGGCGGATCATCGCCTGGTTGACGGCGTCCTGGGCGTAGCGGGTGGGCGTGGCCTCGAGGCCGACGAACTCGCGCAGGCGGGCGAGGAAGGCCTCGTCGTCGGTGGCGTCGGGGGCCGGGATCTGCGTCGTGCTGCTCATGCGGACCGTCCCTTCCTCGGCATGCCGAGGCCGGCGACCGCGATCATGTCGCGCAGCACCTCGTTGGTGCCGCCGCCGAAGGTGTTGATGTAGGAGCCGCGGGTGTAGGCCTCGAGCTGTCCGCCGAGGACGGCGTCCGGGGCGCCGGGTCGCCGCGTCGCGCGGGGCCCGACGACGGAGACGAGGTTGCGGCAGACCCGGTCGTGGGTCTCCGTGCCGTAGACCTTGGCGACCGACGCGGCGGCGGGGGCCGGGTTCTGGCCCTCCTCCACGACGGCGATCTTCCAGTTGAGCAGGCGCATCGCGGTCAGCTCGGCGTAGTCGCGGGCCAGCTCCGTGCGCACCCACGGCTTGTCGAGTACGCGGATCCCGTCGGCGTCGGGCTCGGCCGCCCACGCGGCGACGTCGGTCCACAGCTGCTCGGTACGCCCGCCCATGGCGGCCAGGCCCACTCGCTCGTGACCGAGCTGGCCGGTGATGAGGCGCCAGCCGCCGTTGACCTCGCCGACGAGGGCCTCGGGGCCGACGCGCACGTCCTCGTAGTAGGAGGCGTTGGTGTGGGTGATGCCGCTGGTGGCGATCGGCGTGCAGCTGAAGCCGGGGTCCGACGTCGGCACGATGAGGATGGTGATGCCCTTGTGCTTCGGGGCGTCGGGGTCGGTGCGCACGGCCATCCAGACGAAGTCGGCCTGGCTGACGCCGCTGGTGAAGACCTTCTGGCCGTTGACGACCCAGCCCCCCTCGGGCGTGGCCTCGGCCCTGGCGCCCAGCGAGGCGAGGTCGGTGCCGGAGCCCGGCTCGCTGTAGCCGATGGCGAAGATGACGTCGCCGGTGAGCATGCCCGGCAGGTAGGTGCGCTTCTGCTCCTCGGTGCCGTAGCGCATGAGCATCGGGCCGATGTTGTTGATGGTGACGAAGGGGAACGGCGCCTGGGCGCGGTTGATCTCGTCGAAGAGGATGTACTGGTCGACCGCCGGGCGGCCCTGGCCGCCGAACTCCTTGGGCCAACCGAGCCCGAGCAGGCCGTCCTTGCCGATCTGACGGATGATCTCGCGGTAGGCCGGACGGTCCTCGTTGGTGCCGCCGAGCGCCTCGCGGACCTCAGGCGTGAGCAGGCGCGCGAAGTAGGCGCGCAGCTCCCGGCTCAGCTCTCGATGCTCCGGGGTGTACTCCAGGTACATGGATGTCCTCTTCTCGGGGCGTGCGCCCGTCGGTGTGCCGGGCGGGCCGGCGGGTCAGGTGGTCGGCAGGAGCGCGGTGCGCCCGTTGTCGGCGAACTGCTTCTCGAGGTCCTGGACGTCCGCCGTCGTGAGCGGGCGGTACGCGGTGGACGCCCCGTCCCGGACGTAGACGGGGTCGGTCGTGACCCAGGCGGCACGGCGCAGGACCTGCTTGGCGACCTTGCTGTTGCCGGTGGTGGGGATTTCGGTGACGATCCGCACGAAGCGGGGCCGCCACTTGGTGCCGAGGTCGGCCTGCTCGTCGAGGAAGGCGGTGAACGCCTCGGGGTCGAAGCTGGCGCCGCCACGCAGTTGGAGCGCGCACATGACCTGGTCGCCGGTGCGCGGGTCGGGCACGGCGAAGACGGGGGCGACCGCCACCCGGTCCCAGCGCTCGATGATCCGCTCGGCGGGTCCGGCAGCGAAGTTCTCGCTGTCGACGCGGATCCAGTCCGAGGAGCGGCCGGCGAAGTAGAAGTAGCCGTCGGCGTCGCGGTAGGCCAGGTCCCCGGACCAGAAGTCCTCGCCGCGAATCCGCTCGGCGGCGGCCTCGGGGTTCTTGTAGTAGCCCTCGAACCGGGCAGCCATGCCGACTCCGACGAGCTGGCCGATGGCCTCCTCGGCGTTGACGAGCCGCCCGGTTCCGTCGAGCCTGGCCGGCGGGCACTCCAGCCCGGTGGCCTCGTTCATGACCTTGATCTCGGCGCCGGCGACGGCCACGCCGAGCGCCTCGTCGGGCGTCTCGGGGGTGCGGTTGATCCGCATGACGCCCTCGCTGGAGCCGTAGCCCTCGGAGATGACGGCGCCGAAGCGCCGGGTGAAGCGGGCGATGTCGGCGGCCGAGGCCTCGGTGCCGACGGCGCGGCGCAGCGTGCTCGTCGCGTCGCGCGGGTCGACCGGCTGGGCCAGGACGTAGGCGAGGGCCCGGCCGACGTAGTTGAAGTAGGTGACGCCGTGCTCGTGCACGTCGCGCACGAAGCCGGACGCGGAGAACTTGCGGACCATGCAGATCGTCGCGCCGCAGACCATGGCGGGCCCGAGGTTGAGCATGACGGCGTTGCCGTGGAACAGCGGCATCGACAGGTAGCTGACCGAGTCGCGGGTCAGCTCGGTGCGGGCCAGCAGCGCCTCGGAGACCGCGGCGAGGCGCCCGTGCGAGCAGATGACCGCCTTGGGTGCCCCGGTCGAGCCCGAGGAGAACATGAGCAGCAGGTTGGCGCCGGGGTCCACCTCGTCGACGGGCACCGGCGCGCCGGCGTGCCGGGCCAGCCAGGCGGCGTACTCCGGGGAGTCGATGTTGCGCACCTGCTCGGCGGGGATGCCCAGGTCGAGCCCGTCGACGAGGCCGGCGAGGCGGTCCTCGGTGATGAGCAGGTCGCAGTCGGTGTGCCGCACGTCGTGGGCCAGCTCGGCGCCCCGTCGGGTCGGGTTGATCCCGACGACGGTGGCGCCGGACAACGCGGCCGCACAGATCCAGTACACGTGGTCGGGGGTGTTCTCCAGGAGCACCCCCAGGTGCAGCGGCCTGCCCGCGGGCCGGGGCACGTCGGCCAGGGCGGCGGCCCGGTCGGCGGCTTCCTGCACGACCTGGCCCCAGGTTATGGTGCGGCCCTCGAAGAGGAGGCCCGGGTGGTCGTCACCCGTGCGCCCGCGCACGATGTCACCGAAGACGGCGGGCCCCGAGGTTCGGGCTACCGGGGTCTGAGTCGTCATTGACGTCGCTCCGTCTCGTTCGTCGTCGAATGCGGATCAGCGGCAACAAGCAAGCGCTTGGTCGAGATCGTAAGGTCGGGTGTGACGCAGGTCAAGGCCTTGACAGGGCTTCCCACGGGCTGGCCCCGGCGAGCGCCGAGCGCACCCGGTCGGTGTCCTCACCACGGCGGCGCGGGGCCCGCGGGATCCCGGCGGGCGTCCGCGAGAAGCGGGGCACCGGGGCCGGCTGGGCGACCCCCTCGACCTCGACGACAGCGCCCCGGGCACGCACCTGCGGGTGCTCGGCCGACTCGGCGACGTCCAGCACCGGATGCACGCACGCGTCGACGCTCTCGAAGACGCTGCTCCACTCCCGCCGGGTGCGTTCGGCGAAGACCGGCGCGATCCGCCCGGCCCAGCCGGCCCACCCCGACTCGTCGAACTGCCCCGGCCCGTCCTCCGGATCGAGGCCGAGGGTGAGCAGGAATGTGCGGTAGAACTTCGCCTCGATGGCCGCGACCGACATGAACTTGTCGTCGGCGGTGCGGTACACCCGGTAGAAGTGCGCCCCACCGTCGAGGTAGTTCGTTCCACGGGTGAGGTTCCAGGCACCCCGCGAGAGCATCGAGTGGATGACGACGGTGAGCAGCCCGCTGCCCTCGAGCATCGAGGAGTCCACGACCTGCCCACGCCCGGAGGAGACGCGCTCGTGCAGGGCGGCCAGGACGCCGAAGGCCAGCACCATGCCGCCGCCGGCGAAGTCGGCCAGGTACATCGGCGGCACGACGGGGCCGGCGTCGGGCAGGCCGATCGTGTCGAGCACCCCGGAGACGGCGATGTAGTTGAGGTCGTGCCCGGCGGCCGCGGCGAGGGGGCCGTCCTGGCCCCAGCCGGTCATCCGCGCCACGACGAGGCGCGGGTACCGCTCGGTGAGCTCGACCGGGTCCAGGCCGAGACGTTCGAGCACCCCGGGACGGAACGGGTCGAGCAGCACGTCCGCGTCGGCGAGCAGCCGGTGCACGAGCAGCCGGTCGGCCTCGGACTTCAGGTCGAGCGTGACGGTCGTACGACCGCGGTCGATCGCGTTGACCTGCGCGCGCTCCCGCCGATCGGGCTCGCCGGGCGGGTCGACCCGCACGACCTGGGCACCGAGGTCGGCGAGCATCATCGTCGCGAACGGCACCGGCCCCTGCCCACCGAGCTCGAGGATACGCAGGCCGGCCAGCGGCCCCGCGGACCGCTGGCCGGTGACCGGGCCGGGGGTGGCACTCACGACTGCTTCCCGGCGCCGGCCGGGACCGGGTTGCCGGTCACGGCGCGGGGGTCCGTGCTCCACGTCTGCGGGGTCACGCCCTCGTCGCGCAGGACCCGCTTGAGGATCCGCCCGACGGCGTTCTTGGGCAGCTCGGTGCGGACCTCGATGTGGGAGGGGACGGCATACCGCGGAACCCGCGGGTGCAACCACTCGAAGAGCTCTGCGGGGTCGATCTGCGCGCCGGGCGCGGGCACGACCGTCACCTTGAGGTCGTCCTCGGCCAGGGGGGAGGGAACCGCGTGGACGGCGACCTCGCCGACGGCCGGGTGGGCCGCGACGACGCCCTCGATCTCGAAGCTGGAGATGTTCTCGCCGCCGCGGCGCAGGTAGTCCTTGCCGCGGTCGACGAAGTAGAGGTAGCCGTCCTCGTCGAGACGGCCGTAGTCACCGCAGTGGAACCACAGGCCCCGGAAGACCTCCAGGGTCTTCTCCGGCTGGCGCCAGTATCCGTTGAACATGATCGCCGGGCGGGTGGGGCGGGCGACGATCTCGCCGACCTCGCCGACGGGCAGCGGGTTGTCGTGCTCGTCGACGATGCGCACCTCGAAGGATTCGTTGACCTTGCCGGCGGCCCCGGCGCGGTACCCCCCCGGCGGGGTGAGCGTGATCAGGCTGGCCTCGGTCAGGCCGTAGGCGCCCGAGCCGACCCGCTCGACGCCGAAGCGCTCGGTCCAGCGAGCAGCGAGGTCGGCGGTGACCGGCGAGCCGGACACGACGCGCAGCTGGCCGAAGGCCTTGCGGGCAGCCTCGGACTCGGGGGCGCCGACGATCATCGGCAGCATCGAGCCCATGAGCGCGGCCATCGTCGCGCGGGAGCGCAGGATCTCGTCCCAGAAGCCACTGACCGAGAAGCGCTGCGCGAGGTCAATGGCCGAGCCGAGCTGGAGCGAGCCCATGACGTGCCCGACGGCGGCCATGTGGAACAGCGGCATCGCCGACCACAGGACGTCACCGGAGTGGCGCTCGAGGTTCTCGTGCATCTGGCGGGCCATGTTCGCCACGAAGCCGTGGCTGACCATGCACGCCTTGGAGGGTCCGGTCGTGCCGGCCGTGTAGATGAGGTGGCTGGTGGCATACGCGTCGAGGTCCGGGGTGGTCGTCACCGCCGAGCCCTCGGCGACGGCGGCGTCGAAGTCGATGACCTCGGTGGCCCAGGCGGGCACCGGGCCCGAGGAGAGCCGGCCGCCCTCGGGGGCGCCGACGAGGACCGGCGCCCGTAGCCCTGTGCCGACGAGGGCGTCGTCCAGAACGGGCACGAACTCGTCCTCGACGATCATCGCGACCGGGTCGGCGTCGAGCACCTGGTGGGCCAGTACGGGGCCGCGGTTGCTCGTGTTGAGCGGAGCGGCGAAACCGCCGCAGAGCGTCGTCGCCCACCAGGCGAGCAGGGCCAGGCGGCCGTTGCGGGCGAGGATGACGACGCGGTCGCCGGGAGCGACGCGGTCGGCGAGGAACCCGGCGAGGCGACGCGACGCGGCATCGAGCTCAGCGACGGTGAACGGGGTGCCGGCGAGGGTGAGGGCGAGGCCCGGCTGCTCGTCGAGTAAGCGGGACAGAGCTGGCAGGAGGGGGGTGGCTGCGGTGGGACGGGTCACTGACTCTGGCTACCTTTCTTCGGGCCGGCCGGTCGCGGTGGGCGACCGGCCGGCCAACGGGTGGGGACCTGACACTCAGCCCTTAGTCATCGCGACGGTGCGCAGGTCGAACAGGCCGAGGTTGGTCCACGGCAGCTGCTCGGCCCCGACGACCTTCGGGGAGGCGATGGTGGCGTTGGTGAGGTTGCAGACCGGAATGAACCACGCCTCGGTGAACAGCTGCTCCCACAGCTGGTGGTACTGCTTGGCGCGCTCCTCGACGCTGGAGCGGGGGTCGGCGGCCTTGGCCGCGATCGGGGCGATGGCCTCGGGGTCGGTGGCGAGCTTGTAGTTGCCGGTGAGGTAGTTGTTCACCGTGCCCGCCGGGTCGAGGCGCGGGTTGAAGGTGTTGGACACCTCGAGCTCGAAGTCGCCGGCGATGAAGCGGGCCTCGGTCTCGGAGTTCGGCGTCGGGTTGAGCTTCGCGTCGATGCCGGCCTGGGACATGGCGGCCTGGATGGCGGTGGCGGGCTGCTCGGTGTTGGTGCCGGCGGAGAAGCTGATCGACACCTTGGCCCCGCCGACCTCGGCGATGAGCGCCTTGGCCTTGGCCAGGTCGAACTCGTACGGGTAGGTCGCCGCCGGGTCCTCCCACGGGCTGCCCGGGTAGATGCTGCGGGTGGGCGTGCACGTGTCGGCGAAGAGCGCGCGGATGGCGGCCGGGTCGACCGAGCGTGCGATGGCCTCACGGACCCGCTTGTCCTTGAGGTCGCCCATGTTGGCGCGCAGCAGGACGCCGAGGACGTTGCGGAACGGGCGGGTGGTCACCTTGAGCTGGCCGGCCTCGCCGTACTGGCGGGCCTGGACGACCTCGTTGGCCGAGGAGACGAAGCTGAGGTCGGTCTGACCGCTGATGACGCCGTTGAGCCGGGTGGCGCCCTCGGGGACGCGGGTGATCTCCATCCCGGCGAGGCGCCCGGCGTTCGGGTCCCAGTAGGTGCCTTCGGCGCGCTTGAGGACGTACTTCTCGTTGGGCACGAACTCGGTGGCGACGTACGGGCCCGAGCCGGCGTTGCCGGGGGCGCGCTTGAGGTCGACGCCGTCGGCGATCGCCTTGGGCGAGACCATCATGCCGGCGGCGGTGGCCAGGGCCGAGGGGAGCACCGCGCC
This sequence comes from Micromonospora sp. NPDC048170, assembly GCF_040652795.1. Taxonomy (NCBI): domain Bacteria; kingdom Bacillati; phylum Actinomycetota; class Actinomycetes; order Micromonosporales; family Micromonosporaceae; genus Micromonospora; species Micromonospora sp. NPDC048170. Next base: position 99,001 of record NZ_JBEZMR010000008.1, on the reverse strand, counting down.
GGTGCCCGGCTTGAGGTTGAGGCGCACGGTGCGCGCGTCGACGACGGTGACGCCGGTGATGTCGGCGAGGTCCTGCTTGATGGTGCTCGTCGGCAGCGTCTGGCCGCGCTCGATGTTGACCTTGACGGCGTTGGCGTCGAAGGGCGTCCCGTCGTGGAAGGTGACGTCGTCGCGCAGGGCGAGCTCGAGGTAGGAGCCGTCCTTGGCGTAGGTCCACGAGACCGCCAGGCCGGGGACGATCTCGTCCTTGGAGTCGACCATGGTGAGCCGGTCGTAGATCAGCGTGAGGTAGGGGTAACCGCCGGGGGCCGGCTGGGCCGGGTCGAGGTTCTGGAACGGAGACGAGGCCGTGACCCGCAGGACGGCGTTGGGGTCGATCTCACCTGTGGCGGCACCGGTGGCGCCGGGGTTACTGGTCGGGCTGCCGGAGCAGGCTCCGACGGCGAGGGTGGCAAGCAGGCTGACGGCGACGACGGCGAGGCGTCGGTGGTGCGGGAGGCGAGACACGGTGCTCCTTTCCTGACCTGCGGTCCGAGCCGGGAGCGGCTCCGCGGCCGCCGGCGGGCCCCGGCGCCTGGGGCGGCTGGGTGCCGGCGGCCGTTCGGCAGTGGCCGTGTGGGCGCGGTGGTCACGATGGGTGATGGATGGCGTCGGCGGCGTGGTGCGCGCCTGGGGTTGATCGGCGCCGGCGTCCCACGAGGCTGCCGGCGTGATGCCACCCCGCGATCCAACCAAGCGCTCGATTGGGAACGGTAAGGGCAGGATGCGGGTGCGTCAACGGGGCGGACGCCACCGCGACCAAAGGGGGACGACGTCAGGGCGCAACCGTTGCCAGGGTGCCGCCGGATGGCTAAGGTCGGTCAAGCAAGCGCTTGGTTGCCCTGACCGGCCAAAGGAGTCCGCCCGGTGGAAGCCACCCTCGCCACGGCACAGCCCCGCGACACCGGCATCGACGCCGTCGCCTCAGCCACCCGCCGGCTCGTCGACGCGATCACCCGCGCGGGCGGGGCCATCGACGCTGACGCCGACCGGATCGTGGCCGACCTCGACGTGCTCACCGCCCGGATCGACGCCCACGCCCCGGACCTTCCCGAGCGGATCGCGACGATGTGGCGCCAGCCCGGCCCGGGCCGTTTCGACCCCGCCGGCGGCACCGAGAACCCGCTGTCGCCGCCGGTGAGTCTCTGGGTCGAGCCTGACGGCTCACTGCGCGGCGAGGTCACCCTGAGGCTGGCCTTCCAGGGGCCCCCGGGGCACGTACACGGCGGCACCTCGGCCATGCTCATGGACCACGCCCTCGGCATCGCCAACGCCCGCGCCGGATATGCCGCGGTAACCGTCGGGCTCGACGTCTCCTTCCGCGCGGCCATCCCGATCGGCTCGACGATCACGATCCTGGCCCGGCACGACGGGCGCGACGGGCGCAAGGTGCGCAGCTCCGGCGAGCTGCGCGTCGGGGACCTGACGTGCGTCACGGCCACGGGCACCTTCGTGCTCATGGACGACCCGTCGACGCAGGACAAGTTCCGACGACTCCCGAGGGAGCAGGCATGAGCACGAGTCCCGACCCGACCAGCGCCGCACCCGGTCCGCTCGCCGGCCACGGTGCGCTCGTCATCGGCGGGGGCGGCGGATTCGGCCGCGCCATCGCCGCCGCGCTGGCCACCGACGGGGCCGCCGTAACGATCATGGGGCGCACCGAGGCGACGCTGCGGGCGGCGGCCGCGACGATCGCCGCAGCCGCTCCCGGGGCGCTGCCGGTGCGGGTCAGCGTCGGCGACTCCACCCTCGAGCAGGACGTGGCCACCGCGGTACGCGTCGCCGACGAGACCCCGCTGGCGGCCGTCGTCACGACGGTCGGCGGCGGCACCTTCCGTCCCGTGCTCGCCCTCGACGCCGAGACCCTCGAACACGACTTCCGGCGCAACGTCACGACCGCGCTGCACGCGATCCGGCACGGCGGACAGGCCCTGGCCGCGCACGGTGGGGGCTCGATCGTGTGCACCTCCTCGAGCGCGGGCGGACACTCCTTCCCGTTCATGCCGTCGTATTCGGTGAGCAAGGCCGCGCTCGAGGCGCTCGTCCGGGTCGCCGCCGACGAGCTCGGCCACCTCGCGGTGCGGGTCAACGTCGTGCGCCCCGGCATCGTGGCCACCGACGGGGAGAACCCGGGCCTGCTGCTGGCCGACCCCGAGCTGGCCGCCGCGACCGTCGCCGAGAAACCCCTGTCGCGGGTCGGACGCGCCGAGGACGTCGCCGCCGCGGTCCGCTTCCTGTGCGGTCCCGAGTCCTCGTGGATCACCGGCGCGTGCCTGCCAGTCGAGGGCGGGGCGCACCTGCGCCGCGCGCCCCGGCTGGAGAAGCTCGCCCGGATCGTCAGTGGCGACGAGGTCGTCGACGCCGCCCTGGCGGGCCGCATCCCATGACGGCACCACAGGTGCCCGCCACCCGGATGGAACTGGCCACGACGCTGCCGGCGACGACGGCGCTGCGCGAGGTGCCCGCAGTCGTGGCGCGCATCGAACGGCTCGGCTTCGACACCGTGCACGTCCCCGAGACGACGCACGACTCTCTGGCGGTCGCCCTGCTCGCAGCCGAGCACACCAGCCGGATCACCGTGCGCACCAGCATGACGCTGGCGTTCCCCCGCAGCCCGATGGTGACCGCATACGCCGCATGGGACCTCGCGCGGTTCTCCGAGGGTCGCTTCCAGCTCGGGCTGGCCACCCAGGTACGCGGCAACATCGTCGGCCGCTTCTCGGTGCCGTGGGACCGGCCAGCCGAAAACCTGCGCGACTACCTCGCCTCGATCCGGGCGATCTTCGCCGCGTTCACCACGGGCGGGCCCCTGGAGCACGAGGGCAGCCACTACCGCTTCACCCGGCTCCAGCCCTACTTCAACCCCGGCCCGCTGTCGACCGCGGCCCCGGCGCTCTACACCGGCGGGGTCAACCGGCGCGTCTGCGAGGTGGCCGGCGAACTCGCCGACGGCTTCGTCACCCACGCGACGAACTCGCACCCGAGTCACCTGCGCACGGTCGTGCTCCCCGCACTCCGCGCCGGGGCCCGACGGGCCGGACGCGCCGGGATCCCTCGGGTTGTCGTCGTGTCCAAGTCGATCACCGGTCCGACGCAGGCCGCACTCGCCGCGAGTCGCGACTCCGCCCGCCAGGAGCTGGCGTTCCTCTTCTCCACTCCGGCCTACCGCACGACCCTGGACCGGCTCGGCCTGGGCCGGGTCGGCGAACGGCTCGCCGAGATGGCCGCCTCCGGGCGCTGGGCGGGACTCGCCGACACCCTCGACGACGAGACCCTGGCCACGCTCATCCCGCACGGCACCTATGCCGAGCTGCCGGACGTACTCGAGCAGGCCTACGGCGGGCTCGCCGACGGGCTCGGGCTCGGGCTGCCGCTCGACCCGGACGACGACGAGGACTTCGGCGCGCTGCTCGTACGCCTCCGGAGAATCCCGACGAGTACCACCGCCTGCGACCCGCCCGCGACCGGCGGCCCCAGCGACGAGGCGACCAGCGCGACGCGCGGCGGCGCCGGATCGGAGACCTTGCCATGACCGCACGCATCGGGCTGCTCACCCCGGTCGTCGTCCAGCACCCGCGCACCGCTGCCGCCTGGGAGCGGGACGTCCTGGCCGGCCCCGACGTCGGCGGCGCGCTGCTGGCCATCGCCCGCGCCGCCGACGACCTGGGTTACCACCACCTGACGTGCAGCGAGCACGTCGCGGTGCCCGCCCCGATCGCCGTCGAGCGGGGCGCGACGTACTTCGACCCCGTGGCCACGCTGTCGTTCCTCGCCTCGGCGACGCGCCGCGTCCGGCTCGCGACGAACGTCGTCGTCATCGGCTACCACCACCCGTTGGCCCTCGCCAAGACCTACGGCACCCTCGACCTGCTCAGCGGCGGGCGCGTCATCCTCGGGGTCGGTGTCGGCAGCCTCGAAGAGGAGTTCGATCTGCTCGGCGCCGAGTTCGCCGAACGCGGCGCGGTCGCGGACGAGGCGATCGCGGCCCTGCGCGCCGCATGGGGCCGTGCCGTGCCGCACCACGAGGGACCCCGGTTCACGTTCACCGACTTCGTCGTCGAACCGCACGCGCCGCGCACAGCGGTGCCGCTGTGGTTCGGTGGGCGCACCCGCCGCTCGCTGCGCCGCGCCGTGGCGCACGGCACCGGGTGGGCGCCGTTCGGCCTCGGGCCGCAGGAGTTGACCCGCCTGTGGACCTCCGTGGAGCGTCCGGACGACTTCGACCTCGTGCTGCAGATCCCGCCGCTGGACCCGCTCGGGGACCCGGACGGCTCCCGCGAACGCCTGCACACGGCCGATGCGGTCGGGGCGACCGCGGTCAACGTGAGCCTCGTGGCCACCTCGGCGGCCCACCACCTCGAGCAGATGGCCGCGCTGCGCGAGCTCACCCCGGAACGCTTCGAGACGAACACGTCCACGACCTGACCGGCCACCGACCGGGTCAGCCACTGGCCGGCTCGGCCCGCGAGAAGCCCCTCCGAGAGGAACCCACCATGACCGACTCGCAGCCCGACCGGCTCGCCCTGCTCGAGGCGCGCCTCGAACAGGCCGAACGGCGCCTCGCCGCCGCCGAGGACCAGCTCACCCTGTGGCGGATCGTCGCCGGCTACGGCCCCGCCGTGGACAGCGGCTCAGCCGAGGTCACCGCCCAGATGTGGACCGAGGAGGGCGTGTACGACACCTACCCGGTCGTGCTCAACGGCCGGGACGCGCTGCGCGGCATGGTGGTCGGCGAGCAGCACCAGGCCCTGATCCACTCCGGCGCCGCCCACCTCATGGGCCTGCCGCACATCGTCGTCGACGGGGACCGGGCCGTCGTGACGAACTACTCGCAGCTCGTGCTCAAGGCTCCCGACGAGAACGGCTACCGGATCTGGCGCACCGGCTCCAACCGGTGGGAGTTCACCCGCACCGACGAGGGCTGGAAGGTGACCCACCGCTGGAACCGCCAGCTCGACGGCACCGACGAGGGCCGCGACATTCTCGCGCGCGCTGTCGACTCCGAGGCCTGAGCCCGTGCGCATCGGCCTCAGCTCCCCGGTCCTGGCCGACTCCGGGCCCCGGCCCGCGTGGGAGGCCGAGGCCGGGGTCGCCGAGCTGCGGGAGGTCTTCACGACCGCCGACCGGCTCGGGTACGAGTTCTTCACCTGCCCGGAGCACGTCAGCGTGCCAGCGGGGCTGCCCCGGGGTGAACGCTTCTACGACCCGGTCGCGACGTTCTCCTACCTCGCGGCGATCACGGAGCGGATCCGCTTCCTGCCGTACGTGCTCGTGCTCGGGCTGCACCATCCGCTCGAGCTGGCCAAGCGGTACGGCACCCTCGACCACCTCAGCGGGGGGCGGGTCGTCCTCGGGGTGGGCGTCGGCAACCTCGAGGAGGAGTTCGCGTTGCTCGGGCGCCCGTTCGCCGACCGCGGACCACGGGCGGACGACGCCCTGCGGGCCCTGCGGGCGTCGCTGTCGGTGCGGCTCGCGACCTACCACGGGGAGTACTACGACTTCACCGAGCAGGTCATCAACCCGCACGCGGTCCAGGAGAAGGTTCCGATCTGGGTCGGCGGTCACAGCAAGCGTGCCCTCCGGCGCGCGGTCACCCTGGGCGACGGGTGGGCACCCGCCCCGGTGACGTATCGCGGCCCGGACCTGCAGACCCTGCCGCGGATGCTCGCCGAGCACGACCTGCCGGAGGGGTTCGAGGTCGTCATCACGCCTCCGGCCCGCCTCGACCCGATGGGCGACCCGGAGGCCACGCTCGACCTCGTCGGCCGGCTCGGCGAGGCGGGGACCACCGTGGTCAACCTCGTCGTGCGGCACCGCGAGCTGGCCGAGTACCTCGACCAGCTCGCGGCGGCAGCCGAGCTCTTCGGCCTCGACCGCCGCGACTGAGCACGGCCGTGGGCGCCGGGACCCGCGTGGGTCCCGGCGCCCACGGTCAGGCCTCGTTGGGCATGTTCGACCAGCCCTTGCCGTCGACCCGCGCGTACCAGCCCGAGGCGGCCAGGGTCCCTCCGTCGACGGGGATCGTGTGCCCGGTGACGAAGCGGGCGTCGTCACTGGCGAGGAACTCGACGACGGCGGCGTAGTCGTCGGGCTCACCGAAGCGCCCGACGGGGATCCACGTGCGGATGAGCTCCGGGTCGCGTCCGCGCAGCATCGCCGCGGCCGGGGTCTGGGGCGTGTCGGCGAGGTCGGGCGCGATCGCGTTGACCCGTACCCCGTAGCCGGCGACCTCGACGGAGAGGCTCCTGGTGAAGGCGCTGACCCCGGCGTTGTAGGCGGAGTACGGGGCGCACGCCGGGATACCCCGGAAGGCCTCGACGGTCGAGTTGTTGACGATGGCACCACGGCCTCGCTCGACCATGCCGGGCAGCAGCGCATGGGTCATCGCGAGCACGTGCCACAGGTTGATCTCGTAGAGCGCCTGCCACTGCTGCGGGGTCGAGTGCAGGAAGGTCTTGGAGGCCGGGCGGAAGTCGCCGACGTTGTTGACGAGCACGTCGACCCGCCCCGAGTCGAGGGCCGACGCGGCGGCGACCGCGGCGGCGACACCGTCAGCGGTGCGCACGTCGGCGAGGACGACCTCGACCTCGCCGCCGGCGCTACGGATGTCGGCGGCGGTGTCGTCGGCGGCCTCCCCGTCGATGTCGACGAGAACGACGTGGGCACCCGCGGCGGCGAGACGGCGGGAGATACCGCCGCCGATCCCGAGGGCACCGCCGGTGACGACCGCGATCTGGTCCTCGAGCCTGCGGGTGGCGCTCATCTGCCGGTTCCTTCCTCGTCGGTCCTGGTCACGGAGACGCGATGGCGTTCGATCCAGTTGATGGTCACCGCGCGACGCGTGAAGGCCCATCCTTCGCCGGTGCGCGCGTACTCGTCGTCGTAGTGCAGGAACCAGACGAGGTCCGAGGGCCCCTCGCGACCGGGCAGCAGGTGGTGAGCCGTGCCGCGGACCCGGCCACAGGCCCCGGTCGACGTCGGCAGGTAGCGCGCCCCGGCCACGACGTGGGTCGTCGCCAGGGTGGAGGCGAGTGCCCCGAGCGCGGCTACGACAGCGGGGCGGCCGACGTGGGACACGTGGGGGTCGAGGTGAGCCGGCGGCTCGGGAACGACGAGGACGCCGTCCGGGACGAAGAGCGCGCCGATCGCGGCTGCGTCACGGTCGTCGGCGGCCGCCGCGTACGTCTCGGAGAGCAAGCGCAGCGCGGTGAGGTCGGCCGCGTCGAGGGTGGTCACGCCGCGGGCGCGGTCGCCGCGCGCACGACCTCGACGAGCTCGGCGACGGCCCGCTCGCAGTCACCGCGGGTGTAGCCGAGCAGTGCGGTCTCGGCCGGATCCGGTTCGTAGGCGAGGACGTTCCCGCGGCCCTGGACGATCATCGAGTCGGGCATGAAGGGGTGTGGCTCGTCGAGCTCGGCGATGGTGCGGTTGCCCCCGGCCGCGTCGACGAGCAGCTGGAAGAACTGCGCGAACGTGAGGTTGGCGTCACCGATGAGGTATGCCGCGCCCGCCGTGCCGCGGTCGAGCGCGCCGCCGATCGCCTCGGCCAGGGACCGGACCGACATGTAGTTCGTGCCGCCGGCCGGTGCGTGGTCGGGGATCTGCGGCTCGTTGCCGGCTGCCCAGGACACCATGCGGCGGTAGCGCTTGGCCGTGATGCCGGGGATGGCACCGATGATCGAGGGCGGGTTGAGGGTGCAGACCGTGAAGGAGGCGTCAGCCAGCGCCCGGGCTCCCTCGTCGGCGTCGCGGCGGGCGGCCACGTAGGCGCTGGAGTCGGCCAGGGCGGGTTGCACGTGGTGGTAGTAGCTGCCGACCTGGACGAAGCGGGAGACACCAGCGCTCTTGGCGAGCGCGGCGAACGCCGGCACCCCCGCGCTCTGGGTCTCCTTCCAGAACCGGGTTTCGTCCACGTCGCGGGGCAGATGGCGCACGTCCTGCCCTGCGGCGAAGACGACCGCGTCGAAGGGGGTCAGGTCTTCCCGGGTGAAGGTCTGGCGGGTGTAGTCCCCGCGGAGGGCGGGCAGGTCGGCGACGGGCGAGTCCGCATCAACCGGCCCTCGGGCGGCGACGATGACGTCGTCTCCCCGATCCCGCAGGTAGCGGGCGGTGTGGGCCCCGATCATGCCGGTTCCACCGACCACGAGCACCTTCATCGTGAGGGTCTCCTTGCGTAGCGAGGCGACTCCCCCGGCGCGGATCTGGGAGTCAGCATGGCCGCTGAGTCTACCAAACAAGCGATAGGTTGGTGATCGTGTGACAGTGCGCTTCGACGTGGTGTCGGCAACAGGGCAACCCTCCGACGTCGAAGTGCAGGCGCTCAAGCGACAGCCACCCGGCCCTCCGGCCCGGCCTTCACGCAGCAGGCCGGTGAGGGCTTCGCCGGTGTTGTCCAGGAAGCACAGCAGCGGGTGGTAGCCGAAGGGTCTTCTTCCAGTGCGGGTCGCCGACTTCCGTCGAGGAACCGCTGGGTCTGCTGCACCAGCAGCCACCTGGCGGTGCATCAAATCATCGCGCAGAAAGAGACCAAGCGGCGACCTTCGGTCACGGCAGGGCAACGCCGGTCATCGCCGCGTCGAAACGACCGGCGAGAACGAGAAACTCCTCAGCCCATCCGCTGGACAGCGAGACCTCCTGGATCGGACCTGTCGGCGCGAACAAGACCGTGAGCATCAGCAGCGGCGGATCACCGGCACGAACCGCAGCGCTCAACCGCTCGACCTCCTGCAGCGCGGCATCCGCATCAGGAAACGACGACCACGAAAAGTCATTGCCTTCCCGCGTCAGGATTGCGTGCACATCCGCGAGCACGGCCAACAACGCCTCAGTGTCAACGCTCATGGTGCCGCCTTCCTGTTCGTGTCACCGGGCCCCGCGATCTGTCCGGTGGTCAGCAGATCCCCGGCGGGTTCGTCGATGATCGGCAGCCAGGGCGGGCCCGGATATGCGCGAGGGCTCGACTGCGGTGACGCTGTGGCTCGCGCGACCCGTACCGCCGGGTTGTCGTGGCTCAGCCGGTCAGCAGACCGGCCAGGTCGAGTTGGTTGACAGCGGTGTGCACGTCGGCGTCGGGCCTGTCGGCGAACAGCGCGGCCACCTGGCCGGCAGTGGCGCGGTGGCTGATGGCCGCGCTGAGCAGCGCCCCACACTCCCGCGCCGTACGCGGACCGGTTCGGCTGACCATCGCCTGGAGGGTCGCGTCCAAGGTCCAGACGTGAGGGAGGGAGACGTCAAGTTCGCCGAGGGTGTCGGTGGTGCCCCGGTGCCACCGCCCGTCGGCCCACCACCAGCAGAACGTCAGCAGGCCGTTTCGGTTGCGGGTGTTGAGAACGCTGTCCGTGACCCAGGCCGGAGCCCCTGTGTAGAGGTCGGGCAGGCGTGCACCACGGTTGTAGGCGGCCTCCAACAGCGCGGAGTTCCATCGTCCACCGGAGAGCACCGCGCGTTCGCCGGGGAGCAGGAAGAGGACGGATCCGTTGCGCTGGCCGTCCTCGTACCACGCGTGGCCGGGGAAGATGTGTGGCCCCGACTCCGCCCGGAGGCCGGCTTCGATCGCCGAGAGCACCGCCCAGCGCGCCCAGACCTCCGGGAGCGGAGGGACTGCGTCGGCAGCCACAGCGCCACGATCCGCGACGGCCGCGACAGCGGCCTGACCGGGGTCGCGACCCTGCGCCCCGGGCCCGGCAACGTACCCGGCGAGCCATACCGGCACGCGGGTACGCGGATACTGCGCCAGGTCGTTGCGGTAGTGCTCCGGAAGCATCAGTTGGTCGTCGGGAAAGGGTTGGTCGCCGTAGTCGTAGTTCACAGTCGTCTCGCCGCGGTTAGTGACAGTCAACAGCAGTCGCCACCAGGGCCCGGCCGGCATCCGCGCGGCAACCTCGCGCTGGCGGCGGACCAGCTCACCGAGCGGATTCGGCACCGGTACGAGCCCTGATCGGCCCTGTACGCGGAAGTGCAGTTGGGCGATCTCAGCGGAGACGGTGTACGCGAACTCGGCCGAGAACCGGTCCCAGCCGGCGGGACCGAGCTGGGCCAACTGCTGCACGATCGGGTCGATCAGCCGGGAGGCTTCGGCTGCGGTCTCGGCGTTGTCGGTGGGGGCGTCGACGATGCTGAACCCGCTGATCACCGGTGCGCCCTCGGACGCGGCCTGGTTGACCAGTCGCTCGAACTCGGCCATGAACTCCGACTCGTCGGAGCCGCCGCACCCGCCCCCGCTGCGGAGCTCGACCTCGATGAACTGGCCGTAGGCCTGCTGCGGCGGTACGGAGGACGAGACCTCCTCGATGCGCCCGGAATCACCGATGAGAAACACCGACCGCCCCACCGGCATGTCCAGGAAGGCCATCGGATCGCTGTCGTCGATTTCCACCGGCGCGTACACGGCCCAGCCCACCTCGAAACGGTCCGCCTCCAGCCCCTCCGTGGGGTAGTCGATGTCCTGGGACCTGATCCAGTCCACCACCCGCGAAATCGCTCGCGCCTCATTCATCCGCGTACCCTCCCGTGCTTCGCCATCGAGGACGCCGCGCGGCAGTCGTCGCCGCCGGAGCGGATGTTCTCGCGGCCTCCGGCGAGCCCTCAACAGCGAACCACGGCACGCCCGTTGCCCTCCTTCGAAGGCGACATTGCAGCACACGGTGACCGGGACCGGTCCCGAACCGGATGGGTTAGCGTGCGGTGGGGCCGGAAGGGAGTGCGAGGTGGCGATGAAAGAGTTCGTGCCGCAGGTGTTGCCTGCGTCCACCCGCAGCCTGGCCGGCGGGGTGCCGCCGGCGCCGCCGGGCACGATCTTCGCGCTGGGCGCCGATGGCGGGTTCGCCGTGCCGCCCCGGAAGTTCACGCTTCACTTCGGTCGCGACAGGGACGACGTCCATGTGCCGATCGGCCTCGACGATCCCTATGTCAGTCGACTGCACGGCATGATCGTGGGCGACGGGCTGGAGTGGCGAATCCGCAACAAGGGCAAGCTGCCGCTCCAACTGTCCGGTGATGCGATGCTGCTGTCCGGTCACGAACGGCTGATCGAACCGGGTTACAACCCGCTGTTCATCGGCTCCCCGAAGGGCCGGTCACATCTGCTCGAGGTTTACGTCGTCGGGTTCCGGATCACCGACGCCTACGTCGAACAACGCAGCCGGACGAGGACGCCGGAGGTCTACGACCTGAGTCTGGCGGAGCGGCTGGTGCTGACCGCGCTCGCGCAGCGGTACCTGCGCCAGGAACGCTATCCCCAACCCGTGTCCTGGAACCAGGTGGCGAGCGACCTCAACCGGGTACCGGACGGCAGGCAGTGGACGCCGAAGACCGCGGCGCACCTCGTCGCCGCGGTGCGCGAGCGCCTGGCCGAGGGCCCCGATCCGATTCCCGGGCTCCGGCGCGAGGACGGGGTCGGCGAACCGGTGGGCAACACGCTGAACCACAACCTGATCCAGGCGCTGCTGCTCAGCACCACGCTGATGCCGTCGGATCTGCGCCTGCTCGGCGAGGAGCAGGACGAGGAGCAGGGGTGAGCGTGCAATGACGTGGCAGGTCGGCGAGGTGATCGATGGCCGGTACCGGGTGACCCTCGTACACGAGCAGGGCGGGATGGGCCTGGTGTACCGGGTCCAGCACCTGACCTGGGGCATCAACCTCGCGGTGAAGAGCCCCCGGCCGGAGCTGTTCTGGCGACCGAAGGATCAGCAGCGGTTCATCGCCGAGGCGGAAACGTGGGTGTCGCTGGGCCTGCATCCGCACGTGTGCAACTGCTACTACGTCCGGGTGCTGGACGGTGTACCCCGGGTGTTCGCCGAGTACGTCTCCGGCGGCAACCTGTACGACTGGATCAGAAGCCGGCGGCTGTACGACGGTGACCCGACCGAGGTGACGGCCCGGATCCTGGACGTGGCGATCCAGACCGCGTGGGGACTCGACCACGCGCACAGCCGTGGCCTGGTGCACCGGGATGTGAAACCGGCCAATGTGCTGCTCGACATCGAGGACGGCGCGGTCACCGCGAAGATTACCGACTTCGGCATGGCCCGGGCCCGGGAATTCCCGATCACGGTCGGCACCGACGCGCCGGCCGGCGCCAGCATCCTGGTGCCCGGCGGCAGCGGAATGACACCGTTGTACGCCTCGCCCGAGCAGGCCGCAGGGGAGCAGGTGGGGCGGCGTACCGACATCTACAGCTTCGCTGTGTCACTGCTGCAGATGTGCGCCGGCAAGGTGACCTGGATGGCGGGTACCGCCGCGGGGGCGGCGCTGACCGGTCTCCGCATGGACGCCGTGGCAGGCGCCGTCGCCATTCCGCCGGCCCTCGGCGACCTGCTCGAGCGGTGCCTCCGCAAGGATCCCGCCGACCGGCCGAGCTCCATGCCCGACGTCGCCACCGAGCTGATCGACATCTACCAGGCGGTCACCGGCCACGCCTACCCGCGGGCGGCACCCGCCATGGCCGACCTGCTCACCGATGAACTCAACAACCGGGCGGTGTCGCTGCTCGACCTCGACCGACCGGACGAGGCCGACCAGGCGTTCGCGCAGGCGCTGGCGGCCGACCCACGCAACGCGCGGGCCATGTACAACGCCGGACTGGTGAAGTGGCGCCGCGGCGCGGTCACCGACGACGCGCTCCTCGCCGAGATCGAGGCGACCCTCGCGGACAGCAGTGATCCCCTGGAGGTGCGGTACGCGCTCGCCCAGATCCATCTGGAACGCGGCGACCTGGTTACGGCCCGCACGCTGCTCGCCGAGGTGGCCCGTGAGCGACCGGATGAACGCGAGGTCATCGAGGCCCTGGATCTGATTGCCTCCCCCGAGTTCATCGACGCGCGCTGCACCCGCGAGTGGCAGGTACCCTGGCCCCGGCGCCAGCGTGACCTCTACTCGGTCGGCGAGGATCCTTACCGGATCCCGCTCGCCGTCACCCCCGACGGACGGTTGATGCTCTCCGGTGGCTGGGACGGCGCGCTCAGACTCTGGGATGTCCACAGCGGGCAGTGCGTACGGACACTCGGCGGGCACCGCCGGCCGCTGCACGCGGTCGACCTCACGCCGGACGGACGCTGGGCCGTCTCCGTATGTGAGGACGAGTCCGTGTGGTTCTGGGAGCTGACCAGCACCCGCTTCCGCAGGTCGCCCAAGGGCCGCCGCCTGTACGCCAGCCCCAACCCGCCGAACTGGGGCAGCGGCGACCGGATCGGGGAACTCGCCCTGCGCGTCGACCGCACGGCGATCCGGCTGACCCCCGACGGGCGCTACGTCCTCTACGCGGGCCTGGACGGCGTGCTGCGCATCTGGGACACCCCTGGCCGACGGATGCGGACGCTCGACGAGGCCGCGACCGGACGGTTGGTGTCGACAAGCGACGACGGCCGCTGGGCACTGTCGGTCGGTTGGCGCGGGCGCGAGCAGGAGCGGGAGCGTGTCGTGCGGCTGTGGGATCTGGCCGACGGACAGTGCCGGCAGGAGTTGGCCCCGCACGAGTCGGGGGTGACCAGCCTGTGTTTCAGCGCCGACGGTCGTTACGCCGCCACCGGATGCCACGGCGGCACGATCCGGGTTTGGGATCTCGGCGATGGTCGCTGCGTACGCGTTCTGAAGGGAGGAACCACCCCCGACGCCCTTTCCTTCGACGCCGGTGCGCGACTCCTGATCTCCGGCGGCGACGGCCGCAGTATCCGGCTGTGGGAACTGGACAGCGGTCGGTGCCTGCGGACGTTCGGCGCTCACCAGGGCGGCACCACCCTGGTCCGGCTGGATGCCGACGGCCGTTCCGCGCTGTCGACCGGACAGGACAGGACGGTACGGCGGTGGGAGCTGCCCGGCCGGTACCGGGGCACGCCACGATTGAGCCGGCCGCGCCGGCACATCGAATTGAGCCGGCTCGGCGGCCGGGTGGACTCGCTGGTGGCCGAGGCGGAGCAGGCGATGGCGGGCGGCCGTTTCCCGGCGGCGCTTGACCTGTTGCGGCAGGCACGCTCGATCGAAGGGTACGAGCGGGCGCCGCGCCTCATATCCGCCTGGTGTGCACTGGGCCGCCACGGCGTGCGCACGGGTCTGCGATCGGCCTGGTCGTCAAGACTCCTGACGGGGCAGAGCAAGTCAGTGCAGGCGGTGGACCTGTCCGATGACGGCCGGATCGGGTTGTCCGGCGGCAGCGACGCAGCGGTCCGGGTGTGGGACCTCGAGGCGGGTACGTGCCTACAGGTTCTGGAAGGCCACCAGCACATGGTGGAGTCGGTCCGCCTGAGCGACGACGGACGGCGGGCCCTGTCCTCGAGCCGGGACGGCACCGTTCGCCTATGGGACCTCGACACCGGCCGGTGTCTACGCATCATCGAGCGCAACCGAGGGTTGACACACCGTTCATCGCCGGTGCGGTTCAGCCCCGACGGCACGCAGGCCGTGGTCGGCGGTAAGGACGGCACGATCCGATACTGGGACCTGGAGACCGGGGCTCCCGTCGGGGAACTGAGGGGCCGCGTCTGGGGCATCGACGACATGTGCGTCGGTGAAGACGGCCGTCTCGTCGTGACCGCGAAGGGCGGCGAGGTCGAAGTGTGGAGCCTGGCGGACGGCGGATCCGTGAGCCGGTTGCGAGGGGAGGAAAGCCGCCTGGCCGCCGCCCGGATGCGTACCGTGTCGCTCAGTGCCGACGGAGGTTCCGTGATGGCCGGCGGCGACGACGGCTTCCACCTGTGGAATGTCGCCACAGGGAGGATCACGCGGACCTTGGACGGGTCGCCGGCCCGTGGATTTCACACGGTCCGGATGACCGCGGACGGCCGCTTCGCCGTGTGCGCCGCCTTCTGGTCACCCATCGAGGTATGGGACGTCCATAGTGCACGGCGCGTACGGGTCCTCGACGGTCACGAACAGGGTGTCAGCTGCCTCGCGTTGACGCCCGACGGTCGCTTCCTACTGGCCGGAGTCGGTGACAACCTGCGGTGCTGGGAGCTCGACTGGGAGCTCGAGGCCCGGGCCGTGGCCGACTGGGATGACGGCGCAACACCGTACCTCGAAATGTTCCTGCGCCGATACGGTCCGCAGTGGACGACCCACAACGTCGACGTCCTGCTGCGCCGGCTTCAGGACGTCGGATACGGCTGGCTGCGCCCCGACGGCGTGCTGGCCCGGCTCGACCGCATGGCGGCCGACGAGGCGGCCCGGCAACAGGCCGAGGTCGGAAACTAAGTCGAGCTGCCGTCTCGAGGCGACAGCCTTGTCAGGATTGTGAGGATGCATGGACCCGCGACGAATCGAACTCAACCGCCGGCACAGCCGGGAAATGGGTCGGCTGTTCGCAGCGTTTCTCGACGCCCATCCAGATATCGAGTTTGAAGTCGACGGAGGCGACATGACAGCGGAGCAGGATGCCGCGTGGCGAACGTACAGCGATGAACTGCTCCGCCGGCATCAGGCCGAGCGGGCCGCCCTCGCGACCGTGCTCGAAGCCGAGCAGCGACAGCGCGCAGCACCGTGACCACTGCGGACTCGTCGACAGCTTGAACGTGTCGGCGCGGTGAGGTTTGAGGGGAGATCCGGAGCCCTGCGGTGGCCGACGGTGCGGCGATCCGCTCGCTCACTGCCTCGGGCCGTAGGTGTTCAGGAACAGCACCGGGCCGTCCAGATCGGCTGCCAGTGCGGCGGCGAACGCCTTGGCGGTGTACACGGGGTCCAACTGCAGCCCGGCGGCCGCGGCGACGTCCGCAGCGGCGGCGGCTTCGGATGTGGGGTGGCCGTAGCCGTTGCCCAGGTAGGCGCGGGTCGAGGCGAGCCGCAGCGGTGGAATGCCGAATGCTGCTCCGCGCTTGCGCAGCACGATCGCGGCCCGGTCAGCGAGCCGGGTCAGATCGCTCGCGGCGAGCGGCAAGGTGTCGTTGACCACCACCCCGAGCACCTGCGACCGCAGTCCGGCCAGCGCGCAGCCCAGTGCCAGACCCGCGGCGGTCCCACCCGAGCCCACGGCGGTGACTATGTGCCAGGGCTCCGGCAGCTCGCCCGCCGCCACTTGCTCCCCGAGTTCCAGTCCCACCTCGACGTAGCCGAGCACACCGATTGACGCGGAGCCGCCGGCGGGCAGGTAGCAAGGCAGCCGCAGTCCGTGCGCGTGTCGCAGGAACAGCCACGGTGCGGCGGCGATTGTCAACAACTTGGTGCGGGTGAAGTGGATGGTCGCGCTGGACGACCGCAACCTGCGCTGCTGCTCGCGCACATGCTCGTCCTCGGGCTGGTCGATGAGGGCGAGGACGGTGTCGATGCCGAGTTCGCGCGCGTACAGCGCCGCCGCCAGGCCCCAGTTCGTCCCGGTCGCGCCGACGGTCAGGACGGTGCGCGCCCCACGCCGTCGCACCTCGGGCAGGAGCCACTCCAGCTTGCGAACCTTGTTACCGCCCCAGCCGCCCGAGCCGTATCCGCTTTCGTCCTTGCACCACAGGTCGTTCCGGATGGTTCCGGTGAGCTCTCGCACCGGAGTCGGGCCGTCCCCGAGCCGGAGGAACGGCAGCTCTCGCTCGAGCGCGGGACAACGCCTGTGCAGCAGCGCCGTGTTCATACCTCTCCCAGCACGCAGCGGATATTGGAAGTGTTGCATGCGCGCCGTCAGCGGCGACCCACCGCACCTCAGCACCACCGGGATGAGCCCGCGCCCCTACCGCTCGCCGTATTGGCGCCAGCTTGCCACAGGGTAGACAGCCGGGTGGCGGATCATCCTGGACGAGGCGGTGACGCATGTCGCTGAGGGAAGAGGTGCCCGCGGCTGAGACCGCGGGCACCTCTTTGTTGGGAAGGGTCAGCTCAGTCGGTACGCCGTCGGCATGGTCTGCTTCACGGTGTTGCCCTGGCTGTCCGAGGCGGTGGTCCGCAGCGACACCGCGCCGGTTGCGTCCTTCTTAGGATTCCGGATCGTGGCGCCGAACGTGTTCGTGCCCTTCGCCGACACCGTCACCGGCTGCCAGGTCTTCCCGCCGTCGAAGCTGGCTTCGACCTGCATATTGGTCACCGTGGGCGGGGTGCTCAGCCGCTCCTGGTAGTACCCGGTGATGGTGATGGGGTGGTCGCTGCCGGCCTTGACCGTGTTGTCCAGCTCCAGACCGAGGTCGTAGCGCAGGAAGATGAGCGGCTCCGGCCGGCATTCGCCCTCGATGCCGAGCACCTCGCCCATGCAGGGCTGGCTTTTTGTGACGTCATCGGCGGTCGGCTTGGCGGATAGGTACTCCCACTGCGTCTTCACGCCGTCGGTCTCCGCCTCGAACGTGTACCGGGCCGACTCTGCCGGCAGGTCGTACGTGACGGCTTCGCCGGTTACCGAGCAGCCCAACCCGAACAGACCCGCCGCGATCAGCGTCGCTAGCACCATGCCCGAGCGGGACCGGCGGGCCGGCTCGGCCACGGACGGCGCTGTCGTCTCGGTCACCTCGATGTCCCTTCTCAAATCGGTGGTCATCGCTGTCCTCTGGAAGTCGTCGTGGACACCGCGCTGGAGCCGGCGCCGATGGTGAAGCCGAACTTGATCACCTTCTGCTCGTACTCGACGCCGGAGGAGTCGTAAAGGCTGACGTCGCAGTTACCGCAGTACGAGATCCCGTACAAGAAGGACAGGATGCCCTGGTCGTCCTTGAAGCCGGCCATGCTCTGCCGCTTACCGCTGCTACTTGTCGCGAGGAAGCTCGGCAGGAAGGTGTTGCCCTGCCGGCAACCCGCACACGGCAGCCCTTCGTCGAGCCCGAAGCCGGATGCCGTGCGGACCGGTGAAATCGCGCCCGGAAGGGTCGGCCCGGTGTTCCAGCGCACCGTGTTGTTCCTGCCCAGCATCAGTTCCTGGGTTTCCTGGCGGTTTTGGTCCGAGCCCACGGAGTCCGCCCAGTTGAGCTGGAAGTAATGGATCGCGTCGGCCTGACGGTTGGTGAAGGTGGTCAGCGTGTCGCGCGTCGCCACGGTCGGCAGCGGCAGCATCTGCGGAGCGGAGCGGAGCTCGACCCACGGGGACCACACCAGGCTCGTGACGTGGCCGGGCCGGTCGGCGTGAAGGCGGTGCTCAATCTTGCTCAGGTCACGCTGCTTCAACCGGTACGTAGGATCCGGGATCCGTCCGGCGGTGTGGAACGCGAGGGTGTAGACCTCCGGCTTGGCCTTGCCGCCGAACTTGATGTCGACGTCGGAGCCCTTTTTCAGCCGCGAGACCAGCCGGTCGGCCTCGCCCGCCGGAACCGAGACGGTCGGCAGCGCGAGGAACGCTTCCGGCGCCGGGCAGCTGTCGGGCCCGTCGGGGCATTCGACGTTAGTGGAGTCGTCCGGCATGCCCATACGGGTCATTCCGGCCGGGCCCGCGACCATGACACCGATCGCACCGGCTGTCGCCGCCGCCGCAACCCGCTCGCGCAGGGCCTGGAACGTGCAGCCGTTGATGGTGCAGATGTCGGTCGGGGTGAGCAGCACCAGTTTGCCGCGGGCGTTTACCTTGGCGAGCTCTCCGGGGGTACCGGTACCGGCGTGGACCACGCCGGCCTTTCCTCGGGTGGCCAGGCGCGGGACAGGGGCCACCAGGCTACGGAACTTTGTCTTCTGTCCTTCCATCCAAGACTGGGTACCGATGGTCAGGCCGGTGTTCGGAGCGTGGTAGCGGGCCTTCAGGTCGACCGGTGCGCCGCCGCCGAGCGCGGTCATGGTGACCACCGGGGTGACGAGCACCGCGAAGGTGTCGTGCTCCAGCGTGCCGGTCCGGACGGGACCGGTCGGCAGCGCCCACGCCGTGACATCGTAAGCACCGTAGGTCGGTGGCGACAGCTGCGCGGACATTTCCCGGTCACCCTTGGCCGACACCCGGCTGTAACGGACGGCCGAGCTGTATCGCTCGGTCGCCGGCAGGCCCTGCACGGTGACCGGCTTGGCCTTGCGCAGGTCCAGGGTGACGGTCGTGTCCTTGGTGAGGTTCACCTCGGGAACCAACGGCGCAGCCTCGTGCCGCCGCCCGGCGGAGTCCTTCCACGTGACGGCGAGGCCTGCGGCGAAGACACCGTTGAACAGCCGCGCGGAGAAACCCGGGCCGGACGGCGTGGTGGGCGTCTTCCCATGCAGATCCGACTTGTCGTCCACGTTGACAAGCAGGGGATTGCTGGAGGCGAAGTCGACGGCGCCGTCGGGCGGGATGACCTTGACGGACAGCGTGTGGCGGATCGGCTCCAGGAAGGTGTTGATGCTTGCGCTGGACCGCAGCTCACCGGCACTGTCGTGCGCGTTGAGCCGACCGTTGAACTTGCCGTACGGTCCGGCCTCACCCAGGACGCTGCCGTCGATCGTGACCGTGACGTCGGCGGACCCCTTCGCGGCGACGGTCAGCTCCGAGGCGCTGAGGGTCAGCAACCCGGCCGGCGCGTTCTGGCCACCGTTCGTCAGC
This sequence comes from Micromonospora sp. NPDC048170, assembly GCF_040652795.1. Classification (NCBI taxonomy): domain Bacteria; kingdom Bacillati; phylum Actinomycetota; class Actinomycetes; order Micromonosporales; family Micromonosporaceae; genus Micromonospora; species Micromonospora sp. NPDC048170. Next base: position 79,578 of record NZ_JBEZMR010000008.1, on the reverse strand, counting down.
GTGGTGGACAGCTTGAGGGTGATCGGCTGATCGGTGTGGTTGGTGTAGGTGTGCGTCCGGGTCATCGCCGAGTGCGGATACTCGTACCGGCCGAAGCCGAGGCTGCCCGTGCCGATGACGGTCGGGTCGATGGCGCGGACCAGGTCCACGCTGCCGACGCCCTGGGAGTAGATGTCGTGCCCGAGGTCTCTGGCACTGCCCATCAACAGCGCCTTGATCTGCGCCCCGGTGAGGTCCGGGTACTTGCTGGCGACGATCGCGGCAGCCCCGGCCACGTGCGGGGTTGCCATGGAGGTGCCGTTGGCGGAGGTGTAGTGGTCGTCGACCACCCTGCCCATCGCGGTGCCCGACGCGCGGGCGGCCACGATGGCGACCCCCGGCGCGGCGATGTCAGGCTTGGCCTCGCCGTCGCCCACCCGCGGGCCACGGCTGGAGAAGTCCGCCATGCCGTCTTCTTTGTCGATCGCGGCGACGGTAAGCGCCTCGTCCGCCGCGCCCGGCGTCCCTACAGTCCCCGCGGTCGGGCCGGAGTTGCCCGCGGCCACCACGAAGAGCTTTCCGGTGGTACGGCTCAGGTGGTTCAGCGTCTGGCTCATCGGGTCGGTGCCGTCGGTGGGCCCTCCCCCGAGACTCATGCTGATGATCTTCGCCTCGGACTGGGCAGCCCACTCCATCCCGGCGATGACGTCGGCGTCCGTGCAGCCGCCAGCGTCGGTGCAGACCTTGCCCACCAGCAGTTTCGCTGCGGGTGCCACGCCCTTGCGCAGCCCGTTGGAGGCCGCGCCGGTGCCCAGAACGGTCGCCGCCACGTGGGTCCCGTGTCCGTGACCGTCCTTGGCCTCGGAGTTGGTGCCGGTGAAGTCGACCTTGTCGATGAGCCGGTCGGCCACGTCGGGGTGGGTGGCGTCGATGCCGGTGTCCAGCACCGCCACGGTGACGTTGAAGCCGTTGAAACCGCGCGCCCAGGCGATCGGGGCGCCGATCTGGGGTACCGAATCCTCCAGCGTGATCTTGGTCTGCCCGTTGAGCCAGATCTTTCCGACCCCGGCCAGGGGGCCTGCCGCCCGGGCCGACGCGGCGGATCGGGTGTTGCTCTTGGCCCGAACCTCACGCCACCACTGGCCGCCGCCCTTGACGGTCATCGCCTGGCCGTTGATGCTGCGCAGGGTGCGCCCCTTGGCCGCGCCGGCCATCGGGGCGGACTTGGGGGCGGCCGACCGGGCGGCGATGGCCTTGTCGGTGTAGGTGATCAGCGTCGGCACCTGACCAACGGTGCCCCCCGCCGCCACCTTGGCAAGTTCGGCCAGGTCGAACAGGCCCCAGTCCAGCAGGCCGGTGCCGATCAACGACAACGCGTCGCTGGGCACCACATGCACGTTGCCCTTGTAGGTGATGGTGTGGAACGCGACGCCGGCTCCGTCCGCACGGGTCGCCGCCTCGATCCGGCGTACCTCCGGCTTACCCTGCGCGGACAGACCGACGTGGACGACATCACCGGTGATCAGTGTGAGAGGCAAGGTGGCTGGGGAGCCGGCCGCCAACTTCAACACGTCGTCGGGTAGGGACAGCGGCGGTTGCTTACCTGCGGAGGTGGGTGGCGGTGCCGCCACCGCAGGTTGGATGACCAGGGCCGGAGTGACAGTCCCGAGGACTGTTCCAGCCGTGATCAGGGCGACAAGACGTCGCCTGAGATTTCTCACTGGGGGTCTCCTTCTCCTGTGGGAGAGAGCACACGTCACGATCCGCAGGGCATCGCTTGCCTGATCTGGGGGTGGTACGACGCCTCGCGGGTATGTCCCGTGGATCGGTTCCTACAGCGGCTCGTACCCGCCGTCCGACTCCTCGTCGGCCGGGTCGGTGCGGGCCGCCTCCGGCCGTAGGGGGTCGCCGGACACGTGTTCCTCGTCGCTGGGCTCGCTCCCCGGTGACACCGGTTCGATGTGTGCTCTGGACATGTCACAGATTCTGGGCCGGGAACGACTGCCAATCGATTGGGCGATGTAGTGACCTAATTGCCGCGCCGGTGTGCGGACATTTTCTCGTCGCGGCCCGGAATTTCCTCGTCGGTGTTGACGAGGTCCTCCTCCACCGCCTTGACCGCCAACGCGGTGCGCGAGTTGACCCGTAGTTTGCGCATCGCCGACTGCAGATGGCTGACCACGGTCTGCCGGGACACCACCAGCGCGGCCGCGATCTGCTGGTTGGTCTGGCCGTCGATCACCAGCCGAACCACGTCGCGCTCACGCGGGGAGAGTTGGTCGCCGTAACTCGGCCGCCCGGGGCGGCGCACCGGGGCGGGACGGTGCGCGACACCAAGCCGCGAACAGGCGTCCAGGGCCTCTGCGAGCAGGGCACGGCCGGTCTCCTCCCGACCGCAGGCCAGCAGGCAGCCGGCCTGCTGTTCCCGGCTCAGGGCCGCCAGGTACGGCTGTGGCAACCGGTCGAACGCCCGCGCCGCCCGGCCGAACAGAGACGCGGCCTGAACCGGATTGCCCTTCGCCTGGGCCACGAACGCCCGGCACAACACGATCGCCGCGCGTACTCCCGGAACGTTCGCCTCGCCCACGACGTTCTCGAGCGCGGCGATCAGAGCATCCGCGTCGGTGGCCCGGCCGGCGCCGATGAGCGCCTGGGTGCGCACCGGCAGGACCAGGGCGCCCCACATCCAGATCCCTTTGTCGACGGTTATCTCCACCGGCTCTTCGGTCATCAGCAGCGCCGCCTCGAAATCCCCGGCGGAGACCCGCAGCGCGGCCAGACCCACCGTCGACTCGACCAGCAGGTCGGTGGCGTTGCGCCGCTCACCGTCCTGCCGCGCGGCCAGCAGATACTGTTCAGCGGCAGCATCATGACCCAGCGCCGTGTGGAGCCAACCGGCGAGCAGCGCTGCCTCACTTCGCCCCTCGGACGGCACCGCCTCGTCCTCGATGAACTCCTGCAGCCGCTCGGCCAGACCGTCCCAACGGCCGGTCAGCCAGTCAAGCCGCGCCTGTGTCACCGAGGTCATCGCGTGGGCACCGGGTAGCTCGTGCTCAGCCATCGCGTGGATCGCCCGCGCGAGCGAGTCCCGCGCCTCCTCGTAACGTCCCCAGTGCATGGTTGCCTCGGCGACATTCTTACGTATCACCGCGACGATGTTCGCTTCGGACGGATTCGTCGGCCGCTCCGGCAACAGGCGGACGTCGTCCCAGGCGTCGGACTCCTGACCGAGTAGGACCGAGGCGAGGACCCGATCAACGGCCACCACCAGCCGCTGCTCGGGAGTGAGCGCCGCCGGGATCACGGTCTCGCGTAGCCAGCGTAGGTGCTCCGCGGCCGGACGCACGTCGCCCATGGCGACAGCGAGAAAAAGCCGGCTGCGGAGCGCCTGGTAAGAGTCCGCCGGAAGGTCCTCGACGACCTGCGCCATCTGCCGCCGGACCTCGCGGTAGTTCGAGGTGCTCCGGTGCAGCCGAGCCAGTTGGAAGTGCAGGTCCGCGCGCTCCTGCCCGGTCAGACCCTCCCCGAGCAGAGCCGACTCCAACACCCGGATCACGTCGGCCACCTGATGCCACCGGGTCACCCCACTGAGCATGGTGACGAACCGCACCAGCTCCCCCACGGGCAGCACGAAACTGGTCAGCAGGCGATGCAACAGATTGCTGGCGGTAATCTCGTCGCCGGACAGGCGGCACATGGCCACCGCCCGCTCCACATACCGGCAGCAGTCATCACGCTGGTCGGACTCGCGGAAGTGACGCACCAACTGGATGGCGGGCACCGGCGTGACGCTCTCCAACACCCGCCCCGCCAGCAGGTGCCGGTGCCGCCGCTCCGGCGAGGGCACCTTCTCGTAGATCGTGCGGCAGACCAGCCCGTGGTGGTAGGAGACCAGACCACGCGGATCCTCCGTCAACAACCCGGAAGCCAACGCACCGACCAGCCCAGCGGCGAACCGCTCATCCGACAATCCCGCCACCGCCGCCAACGTGCCCTGGCCGGATGGATCGCCGAGCACGGCCGCGGCGTTCAACACGGTACGGGTGTCAGCGTCCAGACGAACAACCCGCTCCAGCACGGCATCACGAATGGCCGGAGGAACATCAATCTTGGCCAACGGCCGACGCATCCACTCACCACGCCGACGCACCAGATCAGCACGGTCGTACATCAACCGCACCGTCTCCTCCAACGCCAACGGCAACCCCGCCGTACCACGCCACAGAGCCGCCGCGAACTCCCCCGACACCGGTTCCTCAGCCAGCATCGAGGAGACAAACGCGGCGGTTTCGTCCGTGCTCAACGGATCCAGCCGCAGCCGCAGCCCGAACGAGGGAAGACGGGAGGAGAGCCGGCGCAACATCCCATCCTCAGGCACCTCCCCGGGCCGGTAGGTCACCACCACGTTCACCGGCGGCTGCGGACGCGACAGGACAAACAGAAGAAACTCGATCGTTGCCTCATCGGCCCAGTGCATGTCGTCGAGCACCAGCACCGTCACATCGAGCCAACCGATCAGCTCGACCAGAGCACGGAACAACCGGTGCCGCGCGGCACTCGGATCAGGTAGGGGATCCGGCGCCGCAGGCAGATCGGCAGCCCACTCGGGAAACAGCGGTCGCAGCGCCCCCGCCAGCCCGCTCAGCCTCGGCCCCGCGAGGGTGTCGGTCGCCTCGCGGATGGCGTCCACCACCGGTCCGAGGGTGTAGGGCTCACGCAGCGGCGGGCAGACACCGACCAGGCTACGGTGCCCCCCGCTGACGGCCGATTCCAAGAACTCGCGCAGCAGCCGGCTCTTACCGACTCCGGCCTCTCCCTCCAACAGCACCACGAACGGCGGCTCCGCCAACGCGCTGCCCAACGCCGCCAGCTCACGCTCCCGCCCCACGAACGCCGGAGCGGACAAGGCCGATACTCTGCCCTCACCGGAGATGGAGCGCCGAATCTGCACGAAGCCCCCTCACCAGTGAACGGCCGACGGGCCGATCTTCGCTGCTGGGAGGCAGCCTGTCCACTGCCAACCGTCCTCGACGATGACCACTCGGACGAGCGAGAGCGTGTGCGTCCGGGCCGGTATCGCGAACCCCCGTCCGCTCCTCAACGCGCTGGTGCAGAGCTTGAGTGGACACTCTTCAACTTTGTGCGAGGGTGTACGGCGGATCGGTCGCCGGGCCGCCGCGGCGATCGCGCCAGCCGGTCAGGACCGGCCGCGCCGCGACCTCACGGGGCGACCAGGAAGGGGGTGATCACGTCGACCGGGGCAGTCGGCGGGGACTCGTCGCCGTTCGCGTTGACCGCGGTCAGCCGGTACTGGTGGCGTTCAGCGCCGCGGGTGCGCAGGGTCACGGCGTTGCCCGGGTACGTGCCGACCACCGTGGCGCCGTCGTACAGGCGGTAGGCCAGGCCGGGCAACGCGGTCCAGGACAGCGGGACGTCGGCGTCGTAGGTGTTGACGACCGTCGGCTGGGCCACACGGAAGCCGAGCGGAGCCACCGGGCGGTCGGTGGGGCCCGGGCCGAGCGAGGCGGGTTACGTCGGCTTTGCCACGTCCGGCCAAGCGGGGATCCGGGTCGAGGGCCAGCAGAAGGGCGACGCAACTCGACGTCGACCCACGGCCACGCAGCACCTCGGTCGGCCGCCGCGACCGGCGTGAAGGCTGCTGCGAGGTGGACTATTGGAGCAGGTCTCGGATGTCGGCGGCGGTGAGCTGCGCGGACGCGAAGTCACCGCCGTCAAGGACGCTGCCAAACAGTTCGGCCTTGCGTGCCTTCAGTGCCATCACCTTCTCCTCGATCGTGTCCTTGGCGACCAGCCGGTAGACCATCACGTTGCGGGTCTGCCCGATGCGGTGCGCGCGGTCCACGGCCTGCGCCTCGGTGGCGGGGTTCCACCAGGGGTCGAGCAGGATGCAGTAGTCGGCCTCGGTCAGGTTCAGCCCGAACCCGCCGGCCTTGAGGCTGATCAGGAACACCGGTGCCGTACCGTTCTTGAACTCGGCGAGCACCGTCGCCCGGTCGCGGGTGGCGCCGTCGAGGTAGCAGCAGCGGATGCCAGCTGCTTCCAACCGCTGTCGGGCGGCGTCCAGGAAGCGGGTGAACTGGCTGAACACCAGAGTCCGGTGGCCTTCGGCGACGAGATCGCTGACCTGCTCGGCCAGCACGTCCAGTTTCGTCGATGGCACGGCGCGGTGTTTCGGGTCGACCAGGGTGACGTCGAGGCTGGCCTGCCGCAGCAGGGTCAGTGACCGGAAGATCTCGAACCGGTGCTGCTGCAGGTCGCCGAGCAGGCCGAGCACCTTCTGCCGCTCCCGCTGCAGGTAGGTCTGGTACACCTTGCGGTGTTTCGGATTCAGGTCCAGCTCGATGACCTGTTCCTGCTTGTCCGGCAGGTCGGCGGCCACGTCGGCTTTGCGGCGGCGCAGCATCAGCGGCCGGATCCGCCGTCGTAGCTGGGCGAGCCGTTCCGCGTCGTGGGCCTTCTCGATGGGATTGCGGTAGTGATCAGTGAACCGGTCCGCGCGGGGGAACAGGCCAGGCGCGGTGATGGACAGCAGCGACCACAGTTCGAGGAGGTTGTTCTCCATGGGCGTGCCGGTGATGGCGAGCTTGAACGGTGCCGGGAGTTGCTTCGCGCAGCGGTATCCCTGCGAGTGGGGGTTCTTGACGAACTGGGCCTCGTCGAGGATCAGCCCGGCCCAGTCGAGGGCCTCGTAGTCGTCGAACTCGAGTCGGAACAGGGTGTAAGAGGTGACCACCAGCTCCGCACCGCGGACCGCGTCAACGAGGGTCGCGCCGCGCCGGGCGCGGGTCTGGGTAATGGTGGCGACCGCGAGGTCCGGTGCGAACCGCTCTGCTTCGCTCGCCCAGTTGTGCACGACGCTGGCAGGGGCGACGACCAGGAACGGCGCCCGTGGACCGCCGAGCTCGCGGACGTGACAGATCAGGGCCAGTGCCTGCAGGGTCTTGCCCAGGCCCATGTCGTCGGCGAGGACCCCGCCAAGTCGGTGCTCGTGCAGGGCGGCCAGCCACCGGAACCCGTCCTGCTGGTACGGCCGTAGCGTGGCCTTCAGCCCCGATGGGATCGCCTGCCCGACGCGGCTGCCCGCGCCGGACAGTGAACGCACCGCATCCTGCCAGGCGGCGGCCTGGCCGGTGACCTCGCCGAGGTCGGCCAACTCCTGCCACAGCCCGGCCTGGAAGCGCCCGACCCGCAGCATCCCGGGCGGCGGGTCGTCCAGTGCGCGGGACTCGGCGATCAGGTCGCGCAGTTGGCGGAACTCGGCACGGTCGAGGCTGAAGTACGTGCCGCTGGGCAGGATGAGGTACTGCTGATCTGCGGCAAGCGCGACGAAGAGTTCGTCGAACGGCACCTGCTCACCGCCGACCGTAACCTGTACCGACAGGTCGTACCAGTCCGGCTGCCCGCTGGTGTCTGCGCCGGCGAACGTGAAGACCGGGGTCTGCAGCGTCTCCTGGTACGCGGGGCCCTCGTCTTCGAACTGCGTGACAACGTCGACGCCGTCAAGGTCGGTCAGCCGGGGCACGATGTCGTTCAGGAACCGGATCATCGTGTCGCCGGCCACGTCGGCGGTGACCGCCAGCCGAGGCCCCGCAGGCGTTGACTCCAGCAGGCCCAGCGCCGGGTCGGCGACCATTTCGGTGACCCGCCGCACCACCTTCTCCCGGTCGGCGGCGTGGGCGACGGGTCCGGTCGCCCACAGCGGCTCCCGATGTTGGCGGTCAACGACCGGCAGCACCCACTCCCATCTCAGCGAGAGCCGATGCCCGGTCATGTGGTTCACCGTCAACGTCAACGCAGCCGCCCCGAGATCGGGAAACCGCACCGACGGATCCACCGCGACCACTTCCGCCTGCCGTAACAGGCTCGGATAGTACTGCTCGAAGAACCGTGCCTCGTCGTCGGCGGGAACCTGGATCGCCGGCTTCGCCAGCATGGCGGCGATGCCCGGCTCCAGCGGCCGCGCGAGCGGTGCGAGCCGCAGCACCCTGTCCTTTGGCCGCGGGGCATCCTGGCCCCGCACGCCCCACCAGGCGACGCCGTGGATCGGCTGGCCCACCAGCAGGGACGAATCCGGGGCGACCGGCATGCCGTCGGCCAGCAAGGTTGGTACGAGTAGCAGGCCGTCACTGGTCCGGTCGACCCGTATTGACACCCGCGCCGGTTCCCGGCACACGACGACGCGCCCGGCGGTCTTGCCGGCCTGCACCATCGGCAACCCGGTCTCCTGAGCCTCGCTGAGCAGGTCCCAGATCCGCCGGCTCGCGAACGCGTCGAGGTAGATCGTCTGCTGGTAGCCGCTGTAGTAGTGCCGGCCTTCGGTCGCCGTGGACAGCGCCAGGATCTCCTTGAGGAGTTGCCCGTGCCGCTGCACCCGCCTCGGCTGCCCGTAACAGGCGTAACTGAGATTCGACCAGTCAATCCCCGAGCGCACCCACCCGCTGCGACCTGGCACCACTGGGCGCAGGGCGATCCGCCGAGACGATTCCGCGCCGGCCTGCCCGGTAGCCGCGACGAGATCGAACTGCAACCCGACGCCGGCCGAGGCCGACTCCGGATCGGCGGAAGGCTCGGGCGCCGTACCGACCAGCGGGGACAGCGCGGTCTCCCACGCCGGTGGCGCCGCCACGGCCCGCGGGCGGGGCACACCTCCGGCCGACAGGACGGCGAGGATAACCGCGGCCGGATGGGCGCAGCCCGGGTCGTCACCGCAGCTACACGATCCCTGCACCGCCGTGATGTCGCCGCTCGGATCGGTGGACGCGACGGCGGTCACCGTGCCGGACAGGTCGCCACGGAGCCGGGCATAGGCGTGCCCGGCCTGCGGATCCCACTGCACGTCGACCAGCTCGCCGCAATTGAGGTGGGCCCGTGCCTGGACGAACAACCGTGTACCCACCGCCACACGCACGGACTCCTCGTCCTCGGTCAGCAGTAGCCGTGCCAAGGTCACCTCCACGACATCTGGCCCGGGCAGCCGCGAGCGTATCCTCCCGCAAGGTGGGCACTGCCCAGCGCCACCCGGGCCGTCCGCCCGCCGGCTCGGGCGCAGCGGACCGCGGCCCGCCGTGGTCGACCGGAGGCTGCCGCCGGTGTTGATGGACGTCGGGCCGATGCTGCACGCCGATGACGTCGTCGCGGGCAAGATGTCCGCCCTGTACACGCGAGCCGAGCCCGAGACTTCCTGGACATCGACGCGGCTCTCACGACCGGCCGCTCAGCCCAACCGCCCGTCCCCTGCTCAACACACGCCGAGGACACTGCCATCGGCGCGTGCACGCCCGGCTGACGACGCTGCCTGGAGCCCGCAACTGCGCCTGCGACGGGACTGTACAAATAGCACCGGAGCCCGACGGCGTACGGAATGGGGATGCGATGTCGAACCTGCTGGCCGCACTGCGGCCTGAGGCAGCTCGAACGCCGGGCGAGTATGTGGCTTTGCTGCGTCGGCTCCGGACGCTGTCGTGCCTGACCTACCGGGAGATCGCCGATCGGGCTGACACTGCGGGCGACGTCCTGCCCGCCAGCACACTGGCCGCCATGCTGGGACGCGCCACCCTGCCTCGAGAACAGGCGGTTGCGGCGCTGATCCGGGCTTGCGGGCTCGGACCAGACGATGTCGCGCGGTGGCTCGATGCTCGTCGTCGACTCGCCATGAGCGAGGTAACGGAGCACGAGCCGTCCATCGTCGATGCCGAGCCCGGCGACGTACCCGAGGAAACCGGGCCGGAACGTTCCCCTACCGACCCGGAGGCTGCCGACGCACCGGGGGACCCGATGCCGGTTGGCACCCCGGTCGCGAGCGCAGGACCGCGACGTGGCTGGCTTCCGCCCGCGGCGCTGGGCTTCGTAGCCGGTGCCGTGACCGCCACCGTGACGATGGCACTGCTGTCCGTCGGCGGTCCACCTGACTCGCCTCAGGCGCCGGACCATGCTTCGGCGAGCGGCGGCGCGTCGGTGTCGCAGGCTGCCATGCCCGCCCCCGGGCCCTACCGGTTGCGGCTGGCGCACACCGGGCTGTGCGTGACCGAACGTCCCGACTCCGATCTCGGTCACCTCTTCCAGACTAACTGCGCGGCAGCGTTGCCCGCCATGACACTCACGGCCGAGGGCGACCGAGTGTTCCGTATCCGCACCAAACACCCGCGGTTCGGACCGGGCTGCATGGGTGTCGACCATGCCAACAAGGACGTCAACGGGATGGTCGCGAACAGCTTCTGCGACACCGGCGGCGGCCAGGACTTCCGTTTCGAACCGGTTATCGTCCCGGCGTTGGGATACCGCATCCGCCCGGTTCACAGTGACATGTGCCTCGGCGTCGTCAACGGCGCCACCGGTGACTGGGCACCGGTCCGCCAACTCGCCTGTGACGCCAACGCCGCTGGTCAGATCTTCCTGCTCGACCCGGCCTGATGCCGCCGCACCCCCTCGCCTGAGTTAACGGCGAGGGCGTCTCGAACGGTTCGGATCTGTTCGGAACACGGGCGGGACCTGCCGTTCGCCCCTGACAGCCGGTACAGGTAATCAGCAGCAGACGCAGTGATCGGCGGCTGCCCGGGGGATGGGCCGCTTCGGCGCAGGAACCGACAGGGACCGGAGGAGAAACAATGCCGCTACGAGCAGAACAACCGGATCCTTGCAAAAACACCGACCACGCCATAAGGTTCGAGAATGACTAGCATCAATATCTCGCGACGCCGGCTATTGCTCGCGACAGCAGCAGGAATGACCGCCCCGCTACTACTGGAAACACCCTCATTCGCCGACGCGAACAACACCCGCCGCCTGATCTCCAACCTCGCCGAAAGTGAAGTCGGATCAGCCGAGAGCGGAAACAACTACTACCCGATCCGCTACAAACTCAACAGCAACATCATACGGCCAGCCGAATGGTGCGGCGTGTTCGTGAACTACTGCTGGGCCCATGGCGGAGCCACCAAGAAGCCCAGCATGAAAGGCTCGGGCACCGCTCAAGGGCACTGGGCCACCTACTGGCAGGACTGGGCGAAGCGAAACGGCCGCTGGACGGGACTGTCGGGCACACCCGCCATCGGCGATGCCGTGGTCTACGGCAACTACGCCGTTTCCGGACACATCGGAATCGTCGTCGGCGTACGGGGTTCCGGCTCCAGCCGCGAAATCATGACCGTCGAAGGCAACGTCGGCAACAAGGTGACCCAATTCGGCTGGCGTAAACCCAGCTCCATGTATGTCACCCGCAACGGCGTCAGGCGTTACGTCTCCGGCTACGCGCGTCCGGTCTAGCTGATCCTGCACCGTTGAGAGGCCGGCGCGGGCCCTGACCAACCGCAGAAACGGCCCTTGGCTGATGATGCCCTCATCCAGAGAGAGCATCGGCAGCCAAGGGCCGCTCTGGTGACCAAATCCACCGGGGAACCGGAACCCGACGAACGCCGGCGCAGGCGGGATCGTCCACCGACCCGCCGCCATCGCAGACGCCGGAGGCGACTCCGCCTCTATCGCCACCTGGATGGCCAAAGTCAACGCCAACGCGACACAGCAACAACGCAAGAACAAGTCCCGACCGCCTGAACGAAGCCGACATCCGACGCCTCGTCGGCAGCTTCGACGAGATCCGCAACACCCTGCGGAACGTCCACAGCGAGGACAAGAGCAACGTCTACCGCGGGCTACGGCTCGCCTCACCCGCTCCATCCGGGAGGACCACCTCCTGGACCGCATCCGACACGACCGCGGACTGCACGTGCGAGCGGGCACGGTGAACCAACGTGGTCTCCGACCATGACCTTAACCACGGTGACGGGACCGCCTGCTTTGGTTAGGGTGGCCTCGCCGTGGTGTTCGGGAAGCCGGTGTGAGACCGGTGCGGCCCTCGCCACTGTGATCGGGATGCTGGAGGCCACCTAAAGGTCACTGGGCGCATGCCTGGGAAGGCCGGCCGCCGGCGCACCACCCGTCAGCCAGGAGACCGGCCACGGCACCTGCACGACCCGTCCACGAGGTGCTGGAAGGTGGTCCCGTCATGCGGTCCCCTGTGTCCTGGCGCGTTGCTGCGCCGCTGTCCGTCCTTCTCGCCCTGGTCGGCGGCTGCGCCGCGACCGGCGACAAGAAGCCGGCCACCACGGCGTCCGCCGCGGCCGGGCCAGTCGCACTCACCAACTGCGGCACACCGGTCACAGTCACGAAGCCCCCGGTGCGGGCGGTGACGATGAACCAGTCCGCCACCGAGATCATGCTGGCGCTCGGTGTGCAGGACCGGATGGCCGGCACCGCCTACCTCGACGACCGGGTGCTGCCCGAGTACGCCGCCGCGTACACGAAGGTGCCGGTACTGGCCAAGGAGTACCCGTCGAAGGAGAAGCTGCTCGACACCGCGCCGGACTTCGTCTATGCCTCCTTCGCGAGTGCGTTCAGCGACGAGGGGGTCGGCGACCGCGCCGAATGGCAGCGGCTGGGCGTGGGCACGTACATCTCCGCCGCCGGCTGCCCGAAGGACACACGACCGGCGAAGCTGACGATGGATGACGTGTTCGCCGAGATCCGTGACATCGCCGCGATCTTCGGCGTTGGAGAGCGGGCCGAGACGCTGATCGCCGACCAGCAGGAGCGCATCGCAAAAGCGTCAGCGGGCGCGAAGGGCACGCGGGTGCTGTGGTGGGACGGCGGCAACGACACGCCGAGTGCCGGCGCCTGCTGCGGCAGCCCAGCCATGATCATGTCTGCGGCCGGGGTCACCAACGTCTTCGCCGACCTGGGCGGCAGTTGGGCCGGCACCAGCTGGGAGACCGTCGTCGAGCGCAACCCGGACGTCATCGTGCTCATCGACGCGAGCTGGGACCCCGCCGCTGCCAAGCAAGCGTTCCTCGAAAAGCATGCGACGCTCAAAGACCTGCCCGCCGTCCGGGACAAGCGGTACGTCGTCCTGGACTTCTCCTCCACCTCCGCAGGCGTGCGGAACGTACTCGCCGTCGAGGCCCTGGCCCGGGGTGTCGGCGGGGTGGGCAACTGACCGCCACTACCACCCGGCTGACGCAGGACCCGGCACGGCCGGTTCGGGCGGTACGCATGGTGGCCGTGGTGGTCGTGCTCGCGGGCGGCCTGTTGCTGTCGGTGGCTGCGGCCGTGACGGTCGGGCCGGCGGACCTGTCGCTAGGCACCGTGTGGTTGGTCATCACCAACCATCTCGGCCTGACGAGCGCCGACGTGCCGTTGCTGCGCGACCACATCGTGTGGGAGCTGCGGCTGCCGAGGGTGCTGGGCGCCGCCGTGGTCGGGGCCGGGCTCGCCGCCTCCGGGGCGGTCATGCAGACCGTCACCCGCAACCCGCTCGCCGACCCGTACCTGTTGGGCGTCTCCTCCGGAGCGTCGCTGGGCGCCGTCGCCGTTCTGGTCCTGGGCCTCGGCGCGGGTGCTGCGGCGCTCACCGGGGGCGCGTTCGCGGGGGCGCTCGCCGCGTTCGCCGTCGTGGTCGCTGCCGCCGGCCGGCGCGCGGTCCTGCAACCGACCCGGGTGGTGCTGGCCGGCGTCGCCGTCGCGCAGCTGTGCGCCGCGCTGACCTCGTTCGTGGTCATCTGGGCGGCCGACCCGCACGCGACCCACAGCATCACCTTCTGGCTGTCCGGCTCGCTCGCCCGCGCCGACTGGGCTGCACTCGGATGGGCGGTGCCGGTGCTCGCGGCAGTGTTCGCCGTGATTCTCTGGCATGCCCGTGCGCTCAACACGTTCGCGTTCGGCGAAGAGGCCGCCGCCGCCCTCGGCATTGACGTCGGGCGTGTCCGATGGCTGCTGCTGGTCACCACCGCGCTGCTGACCGCCGTGCTGGTCGCGACCAGCGGCGCGATCGGCTTCGTCGGCCTGATGCTGCCGCACGCCGCGCGGCGGTTCACCGGCCCCGACCACCGGCGGCTGCTGCCGATCGTCGTCCTCGCCGGAGCGATCTTTCTGATCTGGGTGGACACCGCGGCCAGGACCCTTTTCGAACCCCGCGAGCTGCCGGTGGGCGTGCTGACCGCCCTGCTCGGGGTACCCGCGTTCGTGCTACTGCTGCGCCGACGGAATGGGAACGCCTGATGCTCGACATCCGCGATGTCTCGTGGTCAGTGCCGGCCGCTCGACTCCTCGACCGCGTGACCTGCTCGGCGCCGCGCGGCACCCTGGTCGGCCTGCTCGGCCCGAACGGGTCCGGCAAGACCACCCTGCTGCGGGTCGTCGCCGGCTTGATCGCCCCCGGGTACGGGACCGTGACTGTCGCGGGCGACGACGTGGCCGGGCTGCCGCGTGCCGCCGCAGCGCGGCGGATGGCGCTGCTCGCCCAGTACGCCGAGACCGACCTCGACCTGACCGCGCTCGACGTGGTGCTGCTCGGCCGCACCCCGCACCGCCGCTCCCGCTGGTCGGACAGCGATACCGACCGGGCGGCTGCGGCCGACGCTCTCGAACGCGTCGGCATGACCGGGTACGCCCACCGCAAGTGGCAGACGCTGTCCGGCGGGGAACGCCAACGGGTGCAGCTCGCCCGGGCCCTGGCCCAGGAGCCGCAGCTGCTACTGCTCGACGAACCCACCAACCACCTCGACATTGGTCACCAGCTGCAGTTGCTGCACCTGGTCCGCCGCAGCGGCCTCACCACCCTCGCCGCACTGCACGACCTCAACCTGGCCGCGATGTTCTGCGACCTCGTGGTGGTGCTGCACCACGGCCGGGTCGTCGCCTCCGGACCGCCTGTCGGCGTGCTGACGCCCGCGCTGCTCGCCGATGTGTACGCCGTGGACGCCGACGTCACCGTGCACGACGGACGCCCGGTCATCACCTACCAGGCACCGGCAGCATGAACGTTCTGCTCGTCTCACGCGGGTCCACCCACCACGGCGGCCACGACGCAATCCACCGCCTTGCCGCGGCCGCCACCGAGACCACGGGCGTACCGGTGCGAGCGTGTTTCCTCGACGGCGCCGAGCCGTCCCTGCACGCAGCCCTCGATGCCGTACCGGAGCATTGCGAAGTCCTGCTCGTGGCGACGCACCTACCGCCCGACCGGTACCTCGACACCTGGATTCGCCGCGCGGTCGCTCACTGGCGCAGCACACGGGGCCGGCGGGCACGAATCCTCGTAGCCGCGCCGCTGGCTACGCAGCCGGCGCTGGTCACGGCGGTCGGCGATGCCATCACCGGCGAGCACACCACGCTCGACGGCAACCCCGGACCGTTCCGCAGCCCGGCCTGGTCACAAATCACCCGCCACCGCCGGCACGTGTTGGTCTGCCGCGGGCCGCGCTGCACCGCGTACGGCGCCGACCATGTCGCCGCCACCCTCGGCAATCGCCTGAAGGAGCACGGCCTCGGCGACGACGTCCTGGTCACCGCGACCGGCTGCCTGTTTCCGTGCAACCTCGGCCCGCTCGTCGTCGTGTATCCCGACGACACCTGGTACGAACACGTCGACGCAGGCCTCGCCGTCCGTATCACCGACGAGCACCTGCGCGACAGCATGCCGGTCGACGGCAGGCGCCCACGCGACTCGCCGCCACTGTAAGAACTGCCCTGCCCGCACTGTTCAAAGGCACTGATTGGATGAGCGCCATCACGGGTTCCACACACCAACGACGAGTACTCCTCCTCGGCGGCACCGCCGAGGCGCGGGCCCTCGCCGCCCTGCTCGCCGACCAGCCGGCGATCGCGGTGGTCTCCTCCCTGGCCGGACGGGTCGTCGATCCTCGACTGCCGGTGGGCGAGGTACGCATCGGCGGATTCGGCGGCGCCGCCGGCCTGACACGCTGGCTCAGCGAACACCACATCGACGCGGTGGTCGACGCCACCCACCCGTACGCCGCCCGGATGCGGGCAGCCGCCGTCGAGGCCGCCACCACCGCCGGGGTGGCTCACCTGCGGCTCGAAAGGCCGGGATGGACGGCGCAACAGGGCGACCGCTGGCACCGGGTACCCGACGTGGACTCGGCGGTACGGATGCTGCCGGCTCTCGGACGGCGGGTGCTACTGACCACCGGCCGGCAAAGCCTCGCGGCTTTCCTGCCGCTGAGCGGACTGTGGATCCTCGCCCGGGTCGTCGACGCGCCGGCAGAGCCGGTCCCCGCCCACGTGCAGCTGCTGCGCAGTCGCGGCCCCTACAACGTGGCGGGCGAGCTGGAGCTGATGCGCAGTCACCGGATCGACGTGCTGGTGACCAAGGACAGCGGCGGCCCGCTGACCGAGGCGAAACTCGCTGCGGCACGTTACCTCGGACTGCCGGTGCTGATGATCGACCGTCCCGCACCGCTCGCCTCCTCGATGATGGTTACCACCGTCGAGGAGGCGATGCGCTGGCTGTCCGGGCTGCCGGCTCAGCCGGGATAGGTGCGCGGGGTCCAGACCACCGTGGACCCGTCGCCCCTGGTGCTGACCTGGGTGGTTGACGATCCGACGATGAGCAGACAGCGCATGTCCACCGTCTCCGGATCAAGGTCGGCCAGCGTGGTGACGGTGATCGTCTCACCGGGCCGGCCGACGTCACGGGCGATCACCACGGGCGTCTTCGGATCGCGGTGGCGCAGCAGGACGTCGCGCGCCGTGCCGACCTGCCAGCGGCGACTGGCAGAGGCCGGGTTGTAGAGGGCGAGGACCAGATCGGCCGCTGCGGCCGCCGCGAGCCGGGCCTCGATGACCGGCCACGGTTTGAGCCGGTCCGACAGCGACATCACCGCGAAGTCGTGTCCGAGCGGGGCGCCGATCCGGCTCGCCGCGGCCTGCGCGGCGGTGAGGCCGGGCAGGATCCGCACCGGTACGTCGGCAAAGCGGGCCTGGGCGGTGGCCACCTCGTAGACGGCGCTGGCCATCGCGAAGACTCCGGGATCGCCGGAGGAGACGACCGCCACCCGGGCACCGGCGAGCGCGAGTTCCAGGGCGTGGGCGGCACGGTCGGTCTCCACCTGGTTGCCGGAGGCGTGTCGCTGCTGGCCGGGGCGCACCGGCACCCGGTCGACGTAGGGTCCGTAGCCGACCAGGTGCTCGGCCTCGCGCAGCGCCCGTGCGACCTCCGGGGTCAGCCACCGGGGTCCGGCCGGGCCGACTCCGACGACCACGACCTCCCCCGCTCGCTGCGAGGTCGGGGCCGTTGGCTCGTCCCGGGTGGCGGCGCTGGTCGGACTGGGCAGCAGGGCCAGGGAGAAGTACGGCACCTCGTCGGCCGACACGTCGGCCAGGGGTGCGTGACGTTCCTGCGCCGAGGTGGCCCGTTCCACGTACCAGGTCTCAGGCAGCCGGCCGGCGTCGCTGATGGCGGCTCGGACGTTGTCGAAGGTGCGGCCCAGCTTGAGCACTGCGGCGGCGTCGGTGTCGGCGAGTCGCCGGGCGAGTTCCTCGGCGGGCAGCGTGCCGGGCAGGATGGTCAGCACCTCGTCGCGTTCGACCAGGGGCCGGCCGAGTACGGCGGAGGCGGCGCTGACCGACGTGACGCCCGGCACCACCTGGGCGGGAAACCGGTGGGCGAGGCGTTCGTGCAGGTACATGTAGGAGCCGTAGAACATCGGGTCGCCGGCGCAGAGCACCACGACGTCGCGGCCGGCGGTGAGATGGGCGGCGAGCCGCTCGGCGCTGTCGTCGTAGAACTGGCGGATGACGCCCTCGTAGCCGGCCGGGTCGTCGGTGCCCTCGGTGGTGACCGGGTAGACCAGCGGCTCGTGGATGTGGTGCTCGCGCAGCAGCCCGGCGGCGGTGGTGCGGGCGATGCTGCGGCCGTGCCGGGCCGAGTAGTAGGCGATCACTTCAGCCTCGGCGATCAGCCGGGCGGCCTTGACCGTCAGCAGTTCCGGGTCGCCGGGTCCGACGCCGACGCCATAAAGTGTGCCGGGCTGCGTCATCGTCACTCCACCTCGCTTGCGATGCCGTTCACCGCCGCCGCGGTGACGGCGCTGCCGCCGCGGCGGCCGTTCACGACCAGGTACGGGACCCCCGCCTGATGTGCGGCGAGGGCCTCCTTGGATTCGGCTGCGCCGATGAACCCGACGGGCACCCCGACAATGGCGGCCGGCCGGCCGACGCCTTCGTCGATCATCTCCAGCAGCCGGAACAGCGATGTGGGCGCGTTGCCGATCGCCACCACTGCTCCGTCGAGCCGGTCCCGCCACAACTGCATCGCCGCCGCGCTGCGGGTGGTGCCCAGCTTCCGGGCCAGGTCCGGCACCGCCGGGTCGCGCAGCGTGCAGAGCACCTCGTTGTCGGCGGGCAGCCGGCTGCGGGTGATCCCGGCGGCGACCATCGCCGCGTCGCACAGCACCGGCGCGCCCGCTTTCAACGCCGCGTGGCCCGCAGCGACCACCTCGGGGTGCGCGTCCACGTCGTCGGCCAGGTCGACCATGCCGCAGGCGTGGATCATCCGGACCACCACCCGGGACACGTCGGAGGAGAACCGGGACAGGTCGACCTCGGCGCGGATGGTGGCGAACGAGCGGCGGTAGATCTCCGCGCCGTCGCGGACGTATTCGTAGCTCATCAAGGTCTCCGTGCCTGTGCCACCCGCTCGGACAGCGGGCCGTGATGGTCCCCGCGGGGACTCGCGACACGGTAACCGGCGCCGGTGGCCACGGCGACGGCGGCCGGGCCGGCGGGCCGGCCGCAGCAGCGGTCGCAGCCGGCCCAGTGCAGCGGAAGCGCACCGGCGGCGGGCGGGCCGGCGGCGGTGAGGGTGGCCGTGGCGTCGGCGCGTACGTCGGCCAGGGCCTTGCCGCAGCCTGGCCGGCCGGTGCAGGCGGTCACACCCACCCAGGGTGATGCCGGATCGACGACAAGCCCGACCTCGGCCAGCCGGGGCGTCGTCGCTGTGGGCGGCCCGGACACGACGATCGTGCGCCACGGGGTCACCACCACGGGCGCAGCGGCGAGGGCGGCCACGGTTTCGGCCTGGTCGGCGGTGAGCCGGCCCAGCCGTGCCGCCGCGACGACGAAGCCGTCCGGGCGTGGGCCGACCTGAGGCGGGGCACCGTGCGGCGGGTCGAGCGGGTCGGCGTGCGGGCCGCCGAGCGTGGCGACGATCGCCGCGGGCGCGTGCGGCAGGTCGGCGAGGCGCCACACGTCTGGCCGGCCGCCGCGCTGGTGCAGGAACGCCCGCGCGGCGGCGACCAGTGCCTCGGGGACTTCGGCGGCGGCGGCCCGCAGGCCGAGGTCGCGGCCGGCCAGCAACAGCGCGCCGCTGCCGGCGATCCAGCACAGGTCGGCGCCGAGTGCGGCGACGTCACCGCGGCCGTCGTCGAGGGCGATCAGGAACCGGCCGCTGAGCTCGGTGAGGTCGTCGGCGGCGCAGATTGCCGCGTCGACGGCGGACACCAGGGGCCGCACGTCGAGGTGGCCGCCGGTGTCCAGGCCGCTCAGGGGTGAGGCGACGATGTTGCGGACCCGTTCGTGGGTGGCGCTGGGCAGCAGCCCGGACTCCACCAGGACGGCGGCGACCCGGTCGACGGTGCCCGGGTCGGGGATGCCGCGTAGCTGCACGTTTCCCCGTGAGGTCAGCTCCAGGGTGCCGTCGGCGTGGCATCGGGCGACCGTGGCCAGGCGGCGCAGCTGCGGAACGCTGAGCCGGCCCCCGGGAATGCGTACCCGCACCAGCAACCCGTCGGCAGCCTGATGGGCCCGCAGCAGGCCCGGGCAGCGGTCGCCCTCGAAGCGGCCGGGTGGGGAGGAGACAGCGGGCACCCGCTCATCGTAGAGTCGGGCTCTCGGCGCGGATCCGCGCCGAGATCAGCATCACGCGGTCGGCGTGGAGGAACCCGGTGCGAGTCCGGGGCGGTCCCGCCACTGTCACCGGCTCGGCACATCAGGTGCCGGGTCGGAAGCCAGACACTCCGGTCGACCGCGACCGACGACCTCGGGCGCGGACCCGGGGAGGAGTCAACCATGATCCTGCTGCTGTCCACCTCGGATACCGATCTGCTCAGTGCCCGTGCCAGCGGTGCGGCGTATCGGCTGGCCAACCCTGCTCGTGTCGGCGAGGAACCCGAGGCGTTGGCGAAGCTGCTGGCCGGTGTCGAGCTGGTGGTGGTGCGCATCCTCGGCGGCTACCGGATGTGGCAGCGTGGCCTGGACGAGCTGCTCGGCGGTGACGTGCCGGTGGTGGCGCTGGGCGGCGAGCAACTGCCGGACGCGGACCTGATGGCGCGTTCCACGGTGACGCAGGGCATCGCCGCGCAGGCGCACGCCTATCTGGCTCAGGGCGGGCCGGACAACCTGCGGGAGTTGCACGCCTTCCTCAGCGACACGGTGCTGCTGACCGGGCACGGGTTCGCGCCGCCCGTCGAGCAACCCAGCTGGGGAGTGATGCCACGTCCGGCGGCCACGGTGGCCGGTCCAACGGTGGGGATCCTCTACTACCGGGCGCATCAGCTCAGCGGCAACACCGCCTTCGTGGAAGCGCTCTGCGCGGCGATCGAGGAAGGTGGCGGGGTGCCGCTGCCGGTGTTCTGCGCCAGCCTCCGTAGCCCCGACAAGAAGCTGCTGGAAACCCTCGGCCGCGCCGACGCGCTGCTGGTCACGGTCCTCGCCGCCGGGGGGACCCGGCCGGCGGAGGCGTCCGCCGGCGGAGCCGACGAAGCCTGGGACGTCGGTGCGTTGGCCGCGCTGGATGTGCCCATTCTCCAAGCGCTGGCGTTGACGCAGGACCGGGCGACCTGGGTCGACAGCGACGACGGGCTCAGTCCGTTGGACGCGGCCACACAGGTGGCGGTGCCGGAGTTCGACGGCCGGTTGATCACGGTGCCGTTCTCGTTCAAGGAGACCGACGCCGACGGGCTGCCACACTACGTCGCCGACGCGGAACGTGCCCGCCGGGTCGCCGGGATCGCGGTGCGGCACGCCCGCCTGCGGCACGTCGCGCCCGCCGAACGGCGGATCGCGGTGGTGCTGTCGGCGTACCCGACCAAGCACGCCCGGGTCGGCAACGCCGTCGGGTTGGACACCCCGGCCAGCGCGGTGCGGCTGTTGCGGGCGCTGCGGGAGCGGGGTTACGACGTCGGCCCGGCCGAGGGCCCCGACGCGCTGCCCGGTCTGGTGCCCGGCGGCGACGGTGAGGACGCCGACGGTGACCGGCTCATCCACGCCCTGATCGCCGCAGGCGGGCAGGACCCGGAGTGGCTCACCGAGGAGAAGCTGGCCGGCAACCCGGTGCGGGTACCGGCGGCCACCTATCTCCGCTGGTTCGACGCGCTGCCGGTCGAACTGCGGGAGGCGATGACCACGCACTGGGGGCCGCCGCCGGGCGACCTGTTCGTCGACCGGCCCGGCGGCGGGGACGGTGAGATCGTGCTGGCCGGGCTGCGCGCCGGCAACGTGCTGCTGATGATTCAGCCGCCGCGCGGGTTCGGGGAGAACCCGGTGGCGATCTACCACGACCCGGACCTGCCTCCGACGCACCACTACCTGGCCGCGTACCGATGGCTGGACGAGCAGTTCGGCGCGCACGCCGTGGTGCACCTGGGCAAGCACGGGTCGCTGGAGTGGTTGCCCGGCAAGAACCTTGGCCTGAGTGCGAGCTGCGGCCCGGACGCGGTGCTGGGTGAGCTGCCGCTGATCTACCCGTTCCTGGTCAACGACCCGGGCGAGGGCGCGCAGGCCAAGCGGCGGGCGCACGCCACCATCGTGGACCACCTGGTGCCGCCGATGGCGCGGGCGGAGAGCTATGGCGACATCGCGCGGCTGGAGCAGTTGCTCGACGAGCACGCCAACATCGCCACGATGGACCCGGCGAAGCTGCCCGCCATCCGGGGGCAGATCTGGACGCTGATCCAGGCGGCCCGGCTCGACCACGACCTGGGGTTGGAGCAGCGGCCGCACGACGCGGAGTTCGATGATTTCCTGCTGCACGTCGACGGTTGGCTGTGCGAGGTCAAGGACGCCCAGATCCGCGATGGCCTGCACATCCTCGGTCACGCCCCCACTGGCGAGGCGCGGGTCAACCTGATGCTGGCCATCCTGCGGGCCCGTCAGGTGTTCGGCGGGCAGGCCGATGCCGTGCCCGGGTTGCGCGCCGCGCTCGGCCTCGACGAGTCCGGGGCGGAGCAGACCGCCGAGGTGGACCGGATCGAGGCGGTGGCCCGGCGGCTGGTCGAGGCGATGGAGGGCCACGGCTGGGCGTCCGAGGCGGTGGATCGGGTCAGCGCGGAAGTGCTCGGCGTCGACGCGCCCCGCGTCGATGCCGTCCGGCGGGTGCTCACCTTCGCCACCACCGAGGTCGCGCCGCGGCTGGCCGGCACCGCTGGGGAACTCGACGCGGTCCTGCACGCCCTCGACGGCGGGTACGTGCCCGCCGGACCGAGCGGCTCACCCCTGCGCGGGCTGGTCAACGTGCTGCCGACCGGCCGCAACTTCTACACCGTCGATCCGAAGGCGATCCCCAGCCGGCTGGCCTGGGAGACCGGACACGCCATGGCCACCTCGCTGCTGGAGCGGTATCGCCGCGACACCGGCGACTGGCCCCGTTCGGTCGGCCTGTCGGCGTGGGGCACGTCGGCGATGCGCACCTCCGGCGACGACATCGCCGAGGTACTCGCGCTCATCGGCGTACAGCCGACGTGGGATCCCGCATCCCGGCGGGTCACCGGCTTCGAGATCATCCCGCTGGCCGACCTGGGCCGGCCCCGCATCGACGTCACGCTACGGATCAGCGGCTTCTTCCGGGACGCCTTCCCGCACGTGGTGCTGCTGCTGGATGACGCGATCCGGGCGGTTGCCGCCCTCGACGAGCCGGACGAGGACAACTACCTCGCCGCGCACGCCCGCGCCGACGCCGCCCAGCACGGCGACGAGCGCCGCGCCACCACCCGTATCTTCGGCTCCAAGCCCGGGGCGTACGGGGCGGGACTGCTGCCGCTGATCGACAGCGGCAACTGGCGTGACGACACCGACCTCGCCGAGGTGTACACGGTCTGGGGTGGTTTCGCCTACGGCCGCGACCTCGACGGGCGGCCCGCCCGGGATGATATGGAGTCGGCGTACCGGCGGATCGCGGTGGCTGCCAAGAACACCGACACCCGTGAGCACGACATCGCCGACTCCGACGACTACTTCCAGTACCACGGCGGAATGATCGCCACGGTACGGGCGTTGACGGGGCAGGCTCCGCGCGCCTACATCGGCGACAGCACCACCCCGGACGCGGCCCGGACCCGGTCGTTGACCGAGGAGACCGCGCGGGTGTTCCGGGCCCGGGTGGTCAACCCGCGCTGGCTCGCCGCGATGCGCCGGCACGGCTACAAGGGCGCGTTCGAGATGACCGCCACGGTGGACTACCTGTTCGGTTACGACGCGACCGCCGGGGTGGTCACCGACTGGATGTACGAGCAGCTCGCCCAGAGCTACGTGCTGGACCCGGAGAACCAGCAGTTTCTGCGCCGGTCGAACCCGTGGGCACTGCGCGGCATCGTCGAACGGCTCACCGAGGCCGCCGACCGAGGGCTGTGGGCCAAACCCGACCCGGCGTTGATGGACGCGCTGCGCCAGGCGTACCTCGACGTCGAGGGTGACCTGGAGGACGCCGGCTGACCTGCGCCACCCCCGGGGCCGGCCTGGCTCCCGGGGGCGGCGCGCTCAGGCGTCCGTGAGTTGCCCGGCGTCGGCGAACGCCGCGACCTGTCCCACCACGGTGATGGCGGGTGGCCGCAGGCCGTGGGTGGCGGCGATGGCCGCGATGGTGTCCAGCCGGCCCGGCAGGACCCGCTGCTGGTCTGTGCCACCGTTCTCGATGCTGACCGCCGGCGTGGCCGGATCCATGCCGTGCGCCAGCAGCGCCGCCACTACCTCGGGCAGGGTCTGCACCGCCATCAGCAGCACGATGGTGGTGCCCGCACGGGCCACGCCGGCCCAGTCGACGGTGCTGCCAGGATCATCCGGGGGCAGGTGGGCCGACACCACGGTGAAGCCCTGGGTGAGACCACGGTGGGTCACCGGCACTCCGGCCAACTCCGGTACGGCGATGGCGCTGGAGATCCCCGGCACCACCTCCACCGGCAGGCCGGCGGCCTGGCAGGCGTGCACCTCCTCCATGCCGCGGCCGAAGACGAACGGATCGCCGCCCTTCAGTCGCACCACCCGGTTTCCGGCGCGGGCCTCCTCGACGAGAATCTGGTTGATCCGCTCCTGAGGAACGAACGCGCCACGCGGCACCTTCGACACATCGACGACCCGCACCCCCGCCCTCAGCTCGCGGAGCAGGGCGTGCGGCACCAGCCGATCGGCGACCACGACATCGGCCTCGGCGAGGCGGTCCAGTCCCCGCTGGGTGACCAGACCCGGATCGCCCGGGCCGGCGCCCACCAGGGTGACCCGGCCGACGGTGGGTGGGCTGACCGTTGCGGCGGGCCAGGGCACCGCAGGCGTGCCCACCGTCTGGGCTGGGATTCCCTCAGACCGCCGCTCGGCCGCCGGGCCACCACGGGGCGCCGTGGCAGTCGGGCGGGTGGTTCGCGGCGCGGGTCCCGCCGATCCGGTGGTGTGCCGATGGACGGCGGCAGCGAACCGAGCGGCCAGCTCCGGATGTCCGGCCCAGTGCACGTGCAGGTAGGAGGCGTGCACGGTGCCGCCGGGACCACCGACGATGCCGTCGAGCGTCAGCGCGGCGGTGCCGTGCGCCGCGGACGGTCGGGGCCGGAACCGCCAAGCGGGCCCCGCCCCGGGATCCGCCTCGACGCGGGTGCGGTGGAACTCGTGCCCCGTGACCGGGTCGTCGACGTCGGCGATCATGCTGGCGGTGGCGGCGCGGGCCTCCCGGTAGCCCAGCACCAGCCGGTCGGTCATCCGGGCGCGCACGGGCAGCACTCCGGTCATCGCCGCACCGTCGAGGTCACGGCCGAGGTAGAGCAGCCCGGCGCACTCGGCCACGACCGGTAGGCCGGCCGTCGCGGCGCGGGCCACCGCCTGGCGCAGCGGTACGTTCTCCGCCAGCCCGTCCGCGTACACCTCGGGGAACCCGCCGCCGAGGTAGAGCCCGGCCGTGCCGTCGGGCAGCGCCGGGTCGTGCAGGGGATCGACGGAAGCCAGCCGGAGGCCGGCGGCGTCGAGCAGTTCGTCGGTCTCGGCGTACCGGAAGGTGAACGCCGACCCGGAAGCGACCGCGACGGTCGCGTCGACGCTGACGCCGCCGACCTCAGCGGTCGGGTCCCAGGCGGGGCCGGGGAGCGCGGGTGCGCGGCGGGCGACCGCGACGACCGCGTCCAGGTCGACCCCGGCGGCGATGTACGCGGCGAGAGTGTCGACCGTGCGTCGCGCGGCGGCGACCCGCTCGGCGGCCGGCACCAGGCCGAGGTGCCGGCTCGGGGTGTCCAGCGCCAGATCGCGGCGCAGTGCGCCGAGCACCGGGACGCCGGTGGCGGCGAGTGCCTCCCGGATCTCCGTCTCATGGGTCACCGAGCCGACCTTGTTCAGGATGACTCCGGCGACGGTGAGCTGTGGGTCGAACGTGGCGAAGCCGTGCACCAGCGCGGCGATGCTACGCGAGGCGCCGGAGACGTCCACCACGAGCAGCACGGGGGTACGGGTCAGCCGGGCCACGTGCGCGGTGGAGGCGAAACCTGCCCTGCCGACGGCACCGTCGAGCAGGCCCATCACACCCTCGATGACCGCGACGTCGGCGGGTGCCCCGACCGTGGCGCCGTGCCGCAGCAGCGGCAGGACACGCTGCTCGCCCTGCAGGAACGGATCGAGATTGCGGCCTCGGCGTCCGGTGGCCAACTCGTGATAGCCGGGGTCGATGTAGTCGGGACCCACCTTGTGGCCGCTGACGGTCAGACCGCGCTGCCGCAGCGCCGCCATCAGGCCCGTGGCCACGGTCGTCTTACCCTGCCCGGAGGCGGGAGCGGCGACGAGCACCCGCGGTGGGACGATCACCATTCGATTCCCCGTTGGCCCTTCTGACCGGTGTCCATCGGATGCTTGACCTTGGTCATCTCGGTGACCAGGTCCGCCGCGTCGATCAGCCGTGGGTCGGCGTCGCGGCCGGTGATGACGACGTGTTGGTGGCCGGGTCGCTGCCGCAGCGTGTCCACCACCTCGTCGACGTCGACCCATCCCCACTTCACCGGGTACGTGAACTCGTCAAGCACGTAGAGATCGTGTTCGGCTGCGGCTAGGCGACGCTTGATCTCCGCCCAGCCCTCGGCGGCCTGCGCGGCGTGGTCGTCCTCGGTACCGCGGGTGCGGCTCCAACTCCATCCGGCGCCCATCTTGTACCAGGCCACCGGGCCGCCTTGCCCGGTCTGGTCGTGGAGCTGGCCGAGAGCACGCAGCGCGTTCTCCTCTCCGACCGTCCATTTGGCGCTCTTGACGAACTGGAACACCGCGATCGACCAGCCCTGGTTCCAGCCGCGCAGCGCCAGGCCGAAGGCGGCGGTGGACTTGCCCTTCATCTGGCCGGTGTGGACGATCAGCAGCGGCCGGTTGCGGCGCTGGCGGGTGGTGAGCCCGTCGTCGGGGACGGTGACCGGTTGGCCCTGTGGCATCAGGCGGCTTCCCTTCGGTGCCGGGTGGCGGTGTGGGATCGCACCACGTGGGTGAGCGTGTCGGCGGCGACACCCTCCAGAGGCAGGTGTTCCCCGCCGAGGGTGACGGCGAGCTCCGCGGCCAGCCGCATCCTGACCCGGCCCTGCTCGCAGTCGACGACCACGACAGGGGTGCCGTCTGCGGCGAGTAGCCGGGCGGCGTGCTGGGCTCGCGCCACGGCGTCCGGGCCTGCGGTGGCACGCCCATCGGTGACGACCACCAGCAGCGGGCGCCGACGCGGGTCACGGATCCGCTCGACGCGCAGTACCTCGCGGGCGCGCAGCAGCCCCTCCGCCAGTGGTGTGCGGCCCCCAGTCGGCAGGGTCGCCAGGCGGGCGGCGGCCACCTCCACGCTGGCGGTCGGTGGCAGGGCCACCTCGGCGGCGGCGGCCCGGAAGGTCACCAGACCGACCTTGTCGCGGCGCTGGTAGGCGTCCAGCAGCAGGGACAGCACCGCAGCCTTGACCGCGGCGACGCGCTGGCGGGCGCCCATCGAACCGGAGGCGTCCAGGCAGAACAGGATCAGGTTGCTTTCCCGACCGTGCCGTACGGGCAGGCGGACGTCCCCCGGGCGGACCAGGATGCCGGGGCCACGCCGACCGCGGGCCTGCTGGTGCGGGGCGGCGGCGCGCAGCGTCGCCACCAGGTGCGGCCGGCCGCTCGCCGCACCGGCGGGACGCCGCGCGCCGACGGTACGTCCGCTGGTGGTCAGGGCCGGGGACCGGCGCCCGGCCACACCGGCACCGGTCCCGGTGACCTGCAACAGCCGCGCCCGGTAGGGCGCGCCGGCCGGGACCGGCGTGGTACGAGGCCGGTCACCGTCGGTTCCCGTGGCAGGTGGGGCGTCGGTGCGCTGCCGGTACGGCCGCTCGTCATCTCGCCCGCCGCGCTCCGCCGGGCCCCCCGGTCCGCCGCCGTCGGGCGGCTCAGGCGGGCCATCGGGGCCGTCCGGACCTCCGGAGTCGTCTGGATTGTCCGGGCCGTTGGGGCCCGACGGTCCGTCCGATGGCGGATCCGGGTCGCCGTCGGGCGGCGCGGAATCGTCCAGGCCGGCGTCGCTGAGCGCACGGTCGAGGTCCGCGGCGTCCTGCTGGGGAGGGTCGAACGGGTTGCGGCGACGACGGTGCGGCAGGGCAAGCCGGGCGGCGACCCGCACGTCGCCGACAGCCACCTCGGTGCGTCCGCACCAGGCGGCGTGTGCGATCGCGGTGCGGGCGATGACCAGATCAGCGCGCATCCCGTCGACCTCGGCGGCGGCACCGAGGGCGGCGATGCGGGTCACCATGGCGTCGTCGAGGCGCACCGCCGGCAGCAGCTTCCGGGCGTGGGCGACCTGGGCACCCAGCGCAGCGTCGGCGTCGGCGTAGCGGGTGGCGAAGCCGTCCGGGTCGGCCTCGTACGCCAGGCGCCGGCGCATCACCTCGGCCCGTACCTGCGGGTCTCGGCTGGCGGCGACCTCGACGGTGAGACCGAAGCGGTCCAACAGCTGAGGCCGTAGCTCCCCCTCCTCGGGGTTCATGGTGCCCACCAGCACGAACCGGGCCGCGTGATTCACCGACACGCCTTCGCGTTCGACGGTGGCGCGTCCCATCGCCGCCGCATCGAGCAGCACGTCAACCAGGTGATCGTGGAGCAGGTTGACCTCGTCGACGTAGAGCAGGCCACGGTGGGCGGCCGCCAGCAGGCCCGGATCGTAGGCGGTCACGCCCTCGCTGAGGGCCCGTTCGAGGTGCAACGCGCCGAGGACCCGGTCCTCCGCGGCTCCGACCGGTAGCTCCACCAGCCGTGCCGGCCGGGTGCGCGTCGGCGGGGAGGCCGGGTGCGGCCCGTCCGGGCAGTGCGGGTCAACCGCGACAGGGTCGCAGGAGAACCGGCAGTCTGTCACGACCTCGACGGGCGGCAGCAGGGCTGTCAGGGCCCGGACCGTGGTGGACTTCGCGGTGCCCTTCTCACCCCGCACCAGCACGCCGCCGATCGCCGGGGAGACGGTGCACAACGCCAACGCCAACGCCATGTCGTCCATGCCGACGACGGCGGAAAACGGGTACGACCGCACGGTCACACCTTTCACCTCGCGTGGATCCTCGTCCACGGCCGGTCAACGACCGCGCCAGCGAACAACGGCGCGGTACGGCGCCGCGAGTGTCTGGCTCCCGGATCCGGCACAGGGCCGTACCGGTCACAGTGGCGGGACCGCCCCGGAGTCGTCGGCCCTGCTCGGGCCGACCCACCGGTGTTCCTCACCGCGCCGTCGCCGCCGATGATGTCACACCCGCACCCGGGACGGCAGAGCCCCGACCTGCTGGGCTACCGTTGCGCCGCGTGAAGTCCATGACACCCGATAAGCCAGTCACCGTCGTCGGCGTCGGCGCCGACGGCTGGGCGGGCCTTGACGACAGCGGACGCAACGCCGTCGAGCACGCTCAGGTGATCCTGGGCGGGCAGCGGCACCTCGACCTGCTGCCGGCGACCGTGCCGGCACAGCGGGTGCCCTGGCCGACGCCGCTGCTGCCCGCCCTACCCGATCTGTTGTCCGCACATGCCGGGCGGCGGATCTGCGTGCTGGCCAGCGGCGATCCGATGTGGTTCGGCATCGGCAGCCACCTGGTGCGGCTACTCGGCGCCGAGCGGGTACGCGTGGTCACCCACCCGTCATCGATCGTGTTGGCGTGCGCGCGGATGGGCTGGCCGGTGGAACAGGTCACGGTGCGCAGCGCGGTGGCCCGCGAGCTGGATGTCATCCGCCGCGACCTCGTTCCAGGCCGGCTACTGCTGGTGCTCAGCCAGGACGCCACCACCCCCGCCGCCGTGGCCCGCGTCCTCACCGACGCCGGGTACGGCGCCAGCGAGATGAGCGTCCTCGCCGCACTGGGCGCCGATCGGGAACACCGGGTTGACGGCTGTGCGCAGGAGTGGGCTGCCGAGCCGGGCGATCCCCTCAACGTCGTCGCGGTCCGGGTCGCCGCCGCGCCCGGCACCCGCGTGCTTCCCACGGTGCCGGGGCTGCCCGACGACGCCTTCGACCATGACGGTGCCCTCACCAAACGGGAGGCGCGGGCGCTCGCCCTGTCCCGCCTGGGCCCCGCCGCCGGGGAACTGCTCTGGGACATCGGTGCCGGTAGCGGCAGCATCGCCGTCGAGTGGCTGCGCAGCGACCCCGCCACGTCGGCCGTAGCGGTGGAAAGCCGCGACGACCGCGCCGACCGGATCACCGCCAACGCCCGGCGCCTCGGCGTACCGCAGCTGCGCGTGGTCCGTGGCCGGGCACCGGACACCCTCGCCGGGCTACCCGCACCCGACGCGGTCTTCATCGGCGGCGGACTCACCACTCCGGGGGTTTTCGACGCCGCCTGGGCCGCACTGCGCCCCGGCGGACGGCTCGTCGCCCACGCCGTCACCCTGCAAGGGGAACGCGAACTCGTCGACCAGGCGGCCCGACACGGTGGGGACCTCACCCGGGTCTCGGTCGAACGCGTCACGCCGCTGGGCAGCTTCACCGGCTGGAAACCCGCCCGACCCGTCGTGCAGTGGGCGGTGAGCAGGCCGTGACCGTCTACTTCATCGGCGCGGGACCGGGCGCAGCCGACCTGATCACCGTGCGCGGGCAGCGGATCCTCGCCCGCGCCCAGGTCTGCCTGTACGCCGGCAGCCTCGTCCCCGCCGACCTGCTCGCCACCTGCCCACCCGCAGCGCGTCTGATCGACACCGCCGACCTGACCCTCGACCAGATCATCGCGGCGATGACCGACGCGCACCGCGACGGCCACGACGTGGCACGGCTGTGCTCCGGCGACCCCGCCGTGTTCAGCGCCGTCGCCGAACAGGCACGCCGCCTGGATGCCGCCGACGTGCCGTACGAGATCGTCCCCGGCGTGCCGTCCTACGCCGCCGCGGCAGCCGCACTGCGCCGGGAACTGACCGTGCCGACGGTCGGGCAGACCGTCATCCTCACCCGCACCCAGGCACGCTCGACACCGATGCCCCCCGGCGAGGACCTCGCCGAACTGGGCCGCAGCCGCGCCACCCTGGTACTGCACCTGGCTGTCGCCCGCACCCGCCACCTCACCGACCAACTGACCCCGCACTACGGCGCGGACTGCCCTGTCGCCGTGGTCGCCCACGCCAGCCGCCCCGACGAGATCATCCTGCGTGGCACCCTCGCCGACATCGCCGACCAGGTCGAGGCACACGGGATCCGCCGTACCGCCGTCATCATCGTCGGCGCCGTCCTCGCAGCCGACTCCTTCCCCGACAGCTACCTCTACTCCCCCGGCCGGGACCGCGACGCGAAGCGCCCGGCCGAGCCGGCAAGGTGACCCGCATGCGCACCATCCTCGTCATCGGCATCGGCGCCGGCGACCCCGATCAGCTCACGCTGGCCGCCGCAGCGGCGATGCAACAGGCCGACGTCTTCTTCCTGCTCGACAAGGGCGCCGAGAAGCACGACCTGATCGCGTTGCGGCAGGACCTCATGACCCGCTTCGCCCGCCCTGACCACCGGGTCGTCGAGGTGCGGGATCCTGACCGGGACCGCACGACCGACGGGTACGTCACGGCAGTGGACGACTGGCGGCGACAGCGAGCCGACCTGCTGGAGACGGCCATCGCCGAGCATCTGCCGGACGGCGGCTGCGGCGCCTTCCTGGTCTGGGGCGACCCCGCCCTCTACGACAGCACCCAGGCCGTCGTCGAGGACATCCTGGCCCGCCAGCGCGTCGCCTTCACCTACCGGGTGATCCCCGGCGTCAGCAGCGTGGCGACCCTCGCCGCACGGCACCGGATCAGCCTCAACCGGGTCGGCCGCCCGTTCCTGGTCACCACCGGCCGCCGTCTGGCCGCGCAACTACCGCGCGATGTCGACGACATCGTGGTGATGCTCGACGCACACTGCACCTTCGCCCGCTACGTGGACGAGGACCTCGACATCTTCTGGGGCGCCTACCTCGGCACCCCTGACGAGATCCTCATCGCCGGCCACCTCGGGGAGGTCGCGGAACGGATTGTGCGCACCCGCCGGGAGGCTCGGGAACGCAAGGGCTGGATCATGGACACGTACCTGCTGCGCCGCCGGGACAGGCCAGCCGGACCGTAACCAGAGAGTTGGGTCCCGGTGGTGAAGGCAGTGCACCACCGGGCCAGCACATCGGCGGGGTGCGGGACAGCCGACGTCGTCCCAACGATCCGCCTTACACCCCGGCATGACGATGCCCTCAGACACGCTTCGCCTCGCCCGCCGACTTCCCGCCCGCCAGCCAGCAGCGGTGGACGGAAACCTGCTGCCCGACCAGCTACAGGACTGGGCCCGCCGCGAATGGCACGTCGAGAACCGGCTACACGGGGTCCGCGACCCCCACCCGTTGTCCTCGCTGGGGCCTGCCTGCTGGCCGTCACGGACCTGCCTCACGCCGCAGCGCCGGGAACTCCAGCCGGCACAGACGCTGCTGCTCGGCGGCGAGTGCCGGTCGGCGTGGCACGCAATCTGTGAGCCAACCCCAAGAGCGGCAAGGACCATGCGGACCCGAGCCAACTGACGCCTTGGGCGCCATGGCTGCAGACCCTCGCGTCTGTCCCCGATCTAGGGAATCGAACCCCTAGCCTTTTGATCCGTGGGCCTTCCACTGGTCGATGAGGGCCGGCAGTTCCCGCCACAGGTAGTCGTAGAAGTCCCGCATCTCACCGAGACGGCGGCCAGCGACGCTGTCTTCGCCAGTGGCCGCTATGCCCTGCTCAGCAGCCTCTCGCATCACCCTCACCAGCTGGTTCTGCTCCGACATCAGGGTCGCCCAGGCGCCTTCGCGGAAGCGGAAGTGCTCCCGGCGGCTGCCAGGGGCGGGCACCTTCTCGATCAGTCCGACCGAGGTGAGCGACTTCAACGCCGTCGAGACGCTACCCGAGCTGATGACCAGCAACTCGGTGATCTCGCCCGCGGTCAGCGTGTCCTGCTCGGTGAAGAGCAGCGCCGCCAACACCCGCGCGGTCATCCGCTGCATCCCCCCCTGGGTCAGGGCCAGGGCAAGGTGCTCCGCCGGATCGCTCAACGCTGACACCCCGGGTCCTCCTGTCACACATCTTGACGAAATCCTAACAGCTTCGAGTCTTCAGAGATCTCTGAATACTCGATAATGTCTCCGTCATGGAAGACGTGATTCAGCTGGAAAAGCTGACCAAGACGTACGGGACCCGCCGAGGGCTGGTCGAGCTGGACCTGGCGGTGGCCGAGGGTGAGGTGTTCGGCTACCTCGGCCCGAACGGCGCCGGGAAATCCACCACCATCCGGCTGCTGCTGGACCTCATCCGCCCCACGAGCGGCCAGGCCCGGCTGTTCGGCCGTAACCCGCGCGAGCACGCTGTCGCACTGCATCGGCGAATCGGCTACCTCGCCGGCGAATTCGTGGTCGACCCCCGCCAGCGGGTCAGCGAATGCCTGGCCTTCCTGGCCGACCTGCGCGGCGGCATACCCCGGACGCGGATCGACGAACTGGCCACCCGTCTCGATCTCGACCTGTCCGTCCGGATCAAGGCGCTGTCCAAGGGAAACCGGCAGAAAGTCGGCCTGGTCCAGGCGTTCATGCACCGACCCGACCTGCTGATCCTCGACGAGCCGACCTCCGGGCTCGACCCGCTCGTCCAACAGACCTTCCTCGACCTGGTCCGCGAGGCCAGGGCCGCCGGACAGACCGTCTTCATGTCGTCGCACATCATGACCGAGGTCGAAGCCGTCGCCGACCGGGTCGGAATCATCCGCGAGGGCCGGCTCGTCGCCCTCGACACCGTCGCCCGGCTCCGCGACCACGCCCAACACCGGTTCGAGATCACCTTCACCGGCCCGATCGACCAGGCCGCCCTCGCCACGCTCCCCGGCATCTCGGACCTGGCCATCGACGGCCCGACCGCCCGTTTCACCCTGGCCACCGACCCGAACGAGCTGATCACAATCCTCGCCCGACACCAGGTCGCCAGCCTACGGGCCAGCGAACCCGACCTCGAGGAACTCTTCTTCACCTACTACCAGACCACCGAGGTCGCCAAGGAGACCAGCCGTGCCTGACATCCTGACCAAGACCCTCTGGGACTCCCGCCGCAGCCTCACCGGCTTCACCGTCGGCACCGCACTGGTCGGCACCATGTACGCCAGCTTCTACCCCCAGGTCGCCGACGGGGCCATGGGCCAGGCCGTCGAGGGCTTCTCCCCCGCCCTGCGCGAAGCCCTCAACATGGAAGACATCGCCAGCGCCGCCGGCTACCTGGGCTCCAGCGTCTTCGGCATGATCGTGCCCCTGATCGCCGTCATCTACGGCATCGCCACCGGCACCAGGGCCATCGCCGGCGACGAGGAAGCCGGCTACCTCGACCTGCTCCTCGCCCACCCGATCAGCAGGACACGGCTGCTACTGCACCGCTGCGCCGCACTCACGATCGGCTCCTGCACCCTCGCCGGCCTCGTCCTGCTCGCCATGCTCGCCGTCCGTCCCAGCGCCCAACTCGACACCATCAGCATCGGCCAGTTCGCCGCCCAGTCCGTGGCGCTGGCACTGCTGTGCACCCTCTTCGGCGCCATCGCGATCACCATTGGCGCTGCCACCGGCAGCCGCGCCGCGGCACTCGCCGGCAGCACCGTCGTCGGCGTTCTCGCCTACGCCGCCAACACCTTCGCCACCCAGCTCGGCGCCGACGGCCTCCGCCATCTCTCCCCGTTCCACTACTACATCGGCAACGAACCGTTACGTAACGGCTTCCAATGGGCCGACCTCGGCGTCCTCGCCGCAACCATCGGCGTACTCGTTGCCATCGCCACCGCCGCCTTCAACCGCCGCGACCTAACCAGCTGAACCGCCAGCCCGTCTCCACCGACCGATACCCCGACGGGACGGTCAGAGGCCCGGCACGTGGCCCAGGTGCCGACCCGCCCACCCTCAGCCGGTCGGGTCGGCGCCGCCCTCGGCCAGCCGCCATGCTCCGGCTGCCGTCGAGGACCGCGACAGCGACGCCGACGGCGTTCGCCGGAACCGAGGTGGACAACCCACGGCCCCAACCTCCGCGGCTACCTGACACGCGCTTCCTAACGGTGGCTTCCGGGCGTACGCTCCGCTGAGGAGCGCCGGGAAGTCTGGTCGGCAGTGGTCATGTCGCGTCGACCGAAGAGGGCTCCCATGGATACTTTCGCCATCCGCACCGAAGGTCTCACCAAACGCTACGGGCGGCTCCTCGCGCTCGACGCGCTCGACCTCGCCGTGCCCGCCGGATCGGTGTTCGGGTTCCTCGGCCCGAACGGTGCCGGCAAGTCGACCACCATCCGCCTGCTGCTCGGCATGGCCCGACCGACCGCGGGACACGCCCGGATCTTCGACACCGACGCCCAGGACGTACGCACCGCACACCGGTCCTTGGCGTACGTGCCCGCCGACGTGGCGCTGTGGCCGCAACTGACCGGCGCCGAGACCCTGGAGCTGCTGGCTCGCACCGGTCCCGGTGTCGATCGAGGCTACCGTGACGAGTTGGTCGAGCGGTTCGCGCTGGACGTGTCGAAACCCGGCCGGACGTACTCGACCGGGAACCGGCAGAAGGTGGCCCTGGTGGCGGCCTTCGCCACCCGCGCCCCCCTGCTGGTGTTCGACGAGCCGACCAGTGGCCTGGACCCGTTGATGGAACGGGAGTTCCAGCGGGCGGTGGCGCAGGCCCGCGAGCGGGGACAGACGGTGTTCCTCAGCTCCCACCAGCTCGCCGAGGTCGAAGCCGTGTGCGACCGGGTCGCGATCCTACGCGCCGGCAAGCTCGTGGAGATCGCCGATGTCGCGGACCTCCGACGACTGCATCGCGGCCAGGTCGAGGTCACCTTCGCCGGCACGGCACCCCGGCTGGACGAGGTGCCGGGTGTCGAGGCGGTGGAACGGGTCGGGCCCGCCCGGCTACGGTTCACTTTCACCGGCCCGCCCGCGCCGGCCCTGCGGGCGCTGGCCACGGCGGACGTGACCGCGCTGACGATCCACGAGCCGACCCTTGAGGAGATCTTCCTCGACTACTACAACGAGGTGTCCCGGTGACCGCCGTCGACGCGCGGGCACCGCAGGCCACCCGGACAGCGGGGGACGCCCGCGCGAGAAGCGCGGTGACCTGGCTGGCTGTCCGCCAGGTGCGGCGCGGAGCGCTCATCGTCATCATCCTCGTGGGCGGCATGTCGGCGATGGTCGCCACCACCTATGCCAGCACCGTCGGCGACGCCATGGACGCCGCCACCCTCGCCGCGCTGGCCGAGAACCCGGCGATCCGTACCCTGTTCGGGCAGCCGGTCGCCCTCGACTCCGCCGGCGGCTTCACCGTGTGGCGCACCGGCACCATCCTCGCCGTCCTGGTCGGGGCCTGGACGCTGCTCACCGCCACCCGGATCACCCGCGGCGCCGAAGACGCCGGCCACTGGGACCTGCTGCTGGCCGGCAAGGTCCCCCTGTCCACCATCGTGATGCGCCACGCCACCGTGATCGTCACCGCCGCGCTGCTCGTCGGGCTCGCCACCGCGACCGCCCTCACCGCCGCCGGCACCCCACCGGCTGGTGCCGTGCGGCACGGCGCCGGTGTCGCGCTGGTCGGCGTGTTCTTCGCCGCCGCCGGAACCCTCGCGGCACAGGTCTTCCCGAGCCGCGCCGCCGCGAGCGGCGCCACCGTCGCACTGCTCGGCGTCGGGCTGCTCCTGCGCATGATCGGAGACGGCGTCGACGCACTCGGGTGGCTGCGCTGGCTGTCCCCGTTCGGCCTCACCGCGCTCTCCCGGCCGTACCACGACAACCGGGTCCTTCCGCTGGTCGTGCTGGCCCTGGCCGCGTCCGTTCTACTCGCCGCCATCCCCGCGGCCACCGCGCGCCGCGACGTGCGGGGCGGCTGGCTCGCACCTCGCACCGGCCGCGCGCCACGGCTGCGGCTGCTCGGCTCGATCCCCGCGTTCGCTCTGCGGCGCCTGCTACGCCCGCTCGCCGGCTGGACCGCCGGAGTCGGCGCCTACTACCTGCTCATCGGGCTGCTCGCGGTCTCCATGACCGACTTCCTCGCCGACAACCCACGATTCGCCGACCTCGCCGCGCAGGCCGGGTTCGCCGGCCTCGGCTCGGTCGAGGGCTACGTGGCGGCCATGTTCGCGCTGCTCGCCATCCCCGCCGGAATCTTCACTGCCGTCCACGTCGCCACCACCGCCACCGCCGAAGCCGACCGCCGGCTCACCCTCATCTACGCCGGACCCGTCACCCGGCTCCGACTCCTCACCGCCGAAGCCGCCACCGCCGCAACCGGTGCCGCGGCACTCACAATCACGGCCGGGCTGGCCACCTGGATCGGGGCGACAGCCGTAGGCGCACCCCTGCACCTCGGAACGGCACTCGCGGGCGCGGTGAACGTCCTGCCGATAGCCGCGCTCTGCCTCGGGGCCGCGATCTTCGCGCTCGGCTGGCTACCCCGCACCGTCGCGCTCGTCGGCGCCCTACCCGCCGCAGGCGGTTTTCTCCTCCAGGTCATCGCCGACAGCACCAACGCCCCCCACTGGATCAGTACCCTGTCCCCATTCACCCACCTCGCCGCAGTGCCCGACACCGCACCCGACTGGCTCGGAGTCATCGGCATGCTCACCGCTGCCACCGCCCTCGCCGCCCTCGGCGCCACCGGATACCAACACCGCGACCTACGTACCTGACCAGCGCGCCGGTATCGACGCCGGATCCGCGCCGGCGCCGTCGTGCCGAGGAAGATCATGGACCACGGGTACGACATCTCCGTCCCCGGCCGGCGCCACGGCAAAAGGTCACGCGGCGTCGATCCACCCCCGGGCGGCGGCCAGCGCGCCGGCCTGGAACCGACTCCGGGCACCGAGGCGTTTCAGCAGGTCGGCGGTGATCCGGCGGCCGGTCCGGACGGAGATGCCGAGCCGACGGGCCACGCTGTCGTCGGTGTGACCCTCGGCGAGCAGGTGCAGCACCTCGCGTTCCTGGCTGGTCAGTCCCGACTCGTCCCGGTCGCGCTCGGCACCCAACGGGTGGGCGGCCCGCCAGGTCTGCTCGAACAGCGCGCAGAGCGCCGCGACCGTCCCCCTGCCGTGGTGCAGGGCGGCGCCCCGCTGGTGCTGCTCCGGATCGATCGGGACGAGGGCGACCTCCCGGTCGAAGATCGTCATCCGCAGGGGGAGTGCGGCGGTGGTGCGGATCTGCACCCGCTGTTCGTGGAGCCGCTGCAGGTGGTGCAGGGTCGGTGGATGGTTGCGCACGCTGTCGAGATAGACGCCCCGGGCCTGGATGCCCCGCTCGGCCCAGGTGACGCCGAACGACCGGGCCGCCATCGAGGTCTCCTCACACTGTGCTCCGCCGGGAACGAAGGAGAGGATCTCCGTCCGGCAGGAGTGGACCAGCTCCTCCAGCCGGTGACGGACCGAATCCAGGCTGGCCAACTGCTCCACCTCGGCCCGGCTCTGGGCCGGTCGGAGTTCGGCGTAGTCGGCCACGATCGCGGCGACTGCCCGGCGGCTGGCCGCGATCTTCTCCTGGTGCATGGCGAGTTCGGTCTCCTGCCGGGCCAGGAGCGCAGGCAGCCCGACCTCGGGGCTGATCGCGCGTTGGGCTCCGGGCTCGTCGCGGGAGGCCCGCAGTAGGGACAACCGGCCGAGTTCGTCGAGCGCCTCGTGGACCTGCTCGGTTGTCCAGGACAGTCGGGCGGCGATCTCCGCGACGCCGTACCGGGGCTCCTCGAGCATCACACGGTAGACGGCTTCGGAAGCTACGTGCAGGCCCAGGACTTCGAGCATCGTGATCCCCCTCGCACTGCACACACATCGAACCGAGTCTATACCGGGACGATGCTGGATGGGCCTGCCGAGAATGTTTGCGGAGAGTGACCATGCGCCGTTTCCTGGCATCCCACGAGACGGCCGTCGCAGGGGCAGAAATCCGAAGCCGGGGATCCTGTAACCGCCAATGTCTGGTGACCTTGACTGAAAGCGGACATTCTGCTGGTATGCACCTTGTCATCGCGCGCCTGCAAGGCGGCCGGACTCTGGTCGACCGAGCCGAGCTGCACAGGCTGATCCAGCTCGTCGCCCTACCTGGAGACGGACTCGAACACGTGTACGTCATGATGAATCCAAAAGGAGCGGAGCTGGCGTTCTTTGTCCTGCAACCGACCGTCGCCGCGGCGGAAGCGGTCGTCATGCAGTTGTGCCGGCGCGCGATCGCCGTTTCGTCGGCCCTCCACCTGTGGCTTGTGGTGCATTGCGGATCCGGGCTGGTGCCAGGGAGCGAAGCGCTGCTCATGGGGAATTCCACAGACGGTGGCAGGGGGCTGCCATGGCAGGATCCTGACACCGGACGGTGCTGACAGTCGGAGAGCCCGCAGGCAGGATCGTGGACGGCGGAGAAATGTCCGCCGGAGTGCGCGCGGCAGTGCTGGCAGTGTTTGTCCGGTTCTGTCGACGCCATTCCTGACCCGATTCCGGCGTCGTCTCGGCCATGAACCGACCAGCGTCCGAAAGGGCGCTGGTCAGCCATGACGGGAGCACTCGAACCGGACCCGTGCACCGAGAGGTGGTAGCCGTCCGTGACAGTTTCCGGGCATCCGCTGAAAATTGTCGAACGGAACGAAGTCGTACTCGCCGAGCGCCTGCGCGTCGCCATTGGCAGGCGTACCGGTGAGTTTCCTGAGGGTGCGGGTGGCGACACGGAACTGACCGCCCTGGGCGTCGACTCCCTGCTGTTGCTGCGGATCATCGCCGACCTGGTCGCCGACCCCGGACTGGAGATCGACGTGGTCGAGCTGGGCGACCTGGTGACCGTCGCCGACCTGGAACGTTTCCTCGTCGCCCTCACGAGCCGGAGCTGAAGCGCCATGGTCCAGATACCCGTCACGCCCTCCCAACGCAGCCTGCTCTTCATCCAGGAGGCGGTCCCCCGCAAGGACCTCTACAACATCAGCTTCCGGGTGGTCTTCGACACGGCGGTCGACGAGGCAGCCCTGCGTCGGGCGCTCGACCGGTTGATCGCCGTCCAGCCCACGCTGCGTACCCGGTTCGACGCCGCAGACGGTGAACCGGTCGCCGAGATTCGACCCCCCATGCCGGCACCGATGGACGTGGAGCGGGTCGACTGCCCGCCCGAGCAGTGGCCCGCGCGGCTGGCCGAGCAGAGCCGGCGCTTCGCCGCCACTCCGGTCGACCTGCGGCAGGCCCCGCTGTGCCGGTTCCGGCTCCTGGTCGGCCCGGTGCAGACCGCCCTACTCTGCAACGTCCACCACGCCATCAACGACGGCGTCTCGATGCGGGTCTTCCTCGACGAGCTGGTCGAGGGCTACCGGTTGGCCGGCGCGACCGGGGCCGGGCCGGCGGGCGTTGTCGAGGACGTCGACGTGGTCCAACGGGAGCGGTGGCTCGTCGGTGAGCTGGCCGCCCAGTGCCGGGTCAGCCAGGCGGCGATCGAGGCCGGGGAGGTCGAGGCGCTCGCCGCCACGCTCGCCGGCGTACCCCCGACGTTGCTCTATCCGGTGCCGGAGCGCCCGGTCGACACCCGGTTCAACGGCCGGCTGCGCAGCGTCGTCCTGCCCCCGGAGCAGCGCGCCGCCGTCGAGCGCACCGCCCGGACCCTCGGCACCACGCCGTACTGCCTGCTGCTGTCCTGCTATGCCCTGCTGCTCGGGGACTACTCCGGCAACGCCGAGGTGATCGTCGGCGGGCCGTTCGTCAACCGCCGTACCATCGCCTCGCACGACCTGTGCGGGTTCTTCGTCAACACGCTGCCGGTCGTACTGCCGGCGCGGCACCGGCCCTTCGCCGAGCAGTGCGCCGAGGTCTCCGGTGCGGTACGCGCCGCCCGCCGCTTCCAGTCCATCCCCTTTGACGCCCTGGTCGCGGCGGTCGGCCCGGAGCGCGGCAGCAACCGCAACCCGCTGTTCCAGTGCATGTTCGCCATGCAGGACGACCTGGTCACCCGGCGGGAGATCGTCCCTGGGCTCGGCATGCGACTGGAGTACACCCACAACGAGACGGCGAAGTTCGACATCTGGTTGGCCGCCACCCCGGTCAGCGACGGGCTGGAGCTGGAGCTGGAGTGGGACAGCGACCTGCTGCCCGACGCCTACGCCCACCGCTTCCTGGACGAGTACGTCGAGCTGCTGGCCCGGGTCGTCGCCGACCCGACCGGCGACACCGGCCCGCTGACCGCCGCCTCGGCGCACCGCCGGCAGCCGGCCCTGCACGCCGGGGGCCGGGCCGACACCGCAGGCGGTCGCGGGCTGCTCGCCCTGCTGCGGGAATCCGCCGCCGCCCGGCCCGAGGCGGTGGCGATCAGCGCCCCCGACGCACCCGACCTGAGCTACGCCGGGCTGATGGACCGGGCCGACCGGATCGCCGCCGCGCTCAGCACCGACGGCGTCGGCGCCGGTGACGTGGTGGCCATCGTCCCGCACTCGCTGCCGGACACGACTGCGGCGATGGTGGCGGTGCTGCGCTGCGGAGCGGCGTACCTGCCGCTGGACCTCTCCCTGCCGGCCGACCGGCTCTCCTACATGCTCCGTCAGGCCGGTTGCCGGTACGTGGTGAGCCCGGCGCCGGTCACATCCGACGAGCCGCCGCGCGCCAGCGTCGACGACCTCGCCGACCGGGGCGCCGACCTGCCGGTGCCGGCCCAGCCGAGCGGCACCGACCCGATCTACGTCATGTTCACCTCCGGCTCCACCGGCCAGCCCAAGGGCGTCCACATGGGGCAGGATCCGCTGGTCAACCTGCTGCGGTGGCAGATCGACGCGATGGGCATGGGCCCGACGACCCGGTTCCTGCAGTACGCCCCGCTCGGCTTCGACGTCTCCTACCAGGAGATCTTCCCGACCCTGGTGGCCGGCGGCACGGTGTACGGCCTCGGCGCGACCGACCGGCGTGACCTCGACGCCGTCGCCCGCCTCGTCGACCGGGCCCGGCTGACCCACATCTACCTGCCGGTCGCCGTGCTCGGTGCCTTCGCCGCCTCGGTGACCGACGCCGATCTGGCGCTGGCCGACCTCGAGGTGCTCAACGTCTCCGGCGAGCAGTTGCACCTGGACAGCCGCAGCCGCGCCCTGCTGGGCCGGATGCCCGGCAAGCGCCTGATCAACCTGTACGGGCCGACCGAGACGCACGCGGTCACCGTGCACACCCTGGCGGGCGGGGCGGGGCAGCACCCGTCGCACGTCCCGATCGGGTTGCCCCTGGCCGGGGTCGACGTGCACCTGCTCGACGCAGAGGGGCGGCCGGTGCCGCCCGGTGCGGCCGGTGAGGTCTTCCTCGGCGGGATCTGCCCCGCCGACGGTTACATCAACGATCCGGACCGGACCGACGCGGCGTTCCGGCCCGACCCGTTCACCGACCCGCCCGGTCGGATGTACCGCACCGGCGACCTCGCGGTGGCCGCCGACGGCCCGGACGGCCCGACACTGATCTTCCTCGGGCGCCGGGACGGTCAGGTGAAGATCCGGGGACACCGGGTCGAGCTCGGCGAGGTCGAGATCGCGGCGGAGCGGTTGCCGGCGGTCGCCGCTGCTGCGGCGGCGGTGCACGGCAGTGGTGAGAGCGCCGCGCTCTGCCTCTTCGTCCGGACCACGCCGGGTGGTGCGTTCGACGAACGTGCCATCCGGGCCGCGCTCCAGCAGACCCTGCCGACGTACATGATCCCGAAGCACATCGTCGCGGTCGACGCGATCCCGCTGACCCCGAACGGCAAGGTCGACCGCAGCGCGCTGGCCGCCCGCTTCGACAGCGGCGAACTCCGGCCGGCCAAGCAGCGTGACGCCGACCCGGACTGGTCGCCGACCGGCACCGAGGAGTTGCTGGCCGGGCTCTGGGAACGGCTGCTCGGCCGTCGACCGCAGAGCCCGCAGGACTCGTTCTTCGTGCTCGGCGGCACCTCGTTCGACATGTTGAAGCTGATCGACGCCCTGCGCGTCGAGACCGGCCTGCGGATCGCGGTCAGCGACGTGTTCCGCCGGCCGACTCTCGCCGCGCTGGCGTCCCTGGTCGACGAACGTGGCGCCACCACCGGGTCACTCGCCCTGGCCACCGGGCGGTCGGTGTGAGCACCGTGGTTGACCTGGTGCGCCAGCACGCGCTGGCCGCACCCGGGAAGACGGCGCTG
The DNA here is from genome assembly GCF_040652795.1 of Micromonospora sp. NPDC048170. Taxonomy (NCBI): domain Bacteria; kingdom Bacillati; phylum Actinomycetota; class Actinomycetes; order Micromonosporales; family Micromonosporaceae; genus Micromonospora; species Micromonospora sp. NPDC048170. The sequence continues at coordinate 36,967 of NZ_JBEZMR010000008.1, read as the reverse complement.
CTCTGCGGCGACCGCACGGTCAGCTACGGCGAGCTGTGGCGCCGGGCCGGTCGGCTCGCCGCCGCGTTGCGCGACCGGCGGGTGGGCCCCGGTGACCTGGTGGCGCTCCACGGCCCGGCGACCCCGGAGTTCGTGGCGGCCGCCCTGGGCAGCTGGTTGGCCGGTGCCGCCTGGGTGCCGGTCGACCAGCAACTGCCGGCCGACCGGATCGGGCACCTGCTCGGCGACAGCGGCTCCCGGCTGGTTCTGGACACCGGCTCCCGCAGGCACCCCGCCACCACGCTGCCGGTGGCCGACGTCGAGTCGCTGACCGGCGCCGACTCCGGCGTGGACGACGAGGCCGGGGCCGACGCCGGTGTGCCGGGCTCGGGGCCGTCCGGCACGGACCTGGCGTACGTCATCTACACCTCCGGCTCGACCGGCACCCCGAAGGGTGTCTGCGTCGACCACGGGCCGCTGGCGCTGCACCTGCGCCACGTGGCGGTCGACTACGGGCACGTCGAGGGGGACGTCTGCCTCTCCTTCTCCTCGCCGAGCTTCGACGCCTCGATCGAGGAGATCTGGCTTCCCCTGGTCCAGGGTGGCGTCCTGGTGGTGCGTGGTGCCGCCATGTGGACCGGTCCCCAGCTCTTCGACCGGATCCGTGGTTACGGTGTCACCCGGGTGCAGTGCCCGACGGCGTACTTCGAGGCGTTCTTCGCCGACGACCTGACCGACGCCGACGTCGCGGCACTGGCCGGCGTGCGGGGCATCTACTTCGGCGGCGAGGCGGTCAGCGCCGCCGTGGTGCGCAGATGGTCCAACGGGCCGCTCGGGCACATCCCGCTCTACAACACCTACGGACCGACCGAGGCGGTGATCACGGCCACCTACCGGCGGATCGACCGGGGCTGGTCGGGCGGCGACCGGGTGCCGATCGGCTCGGCCGTCGGCGGTCACGAGCTGCTCCTGCTGGATGCCGACGGCCACGAGGCCCTCCCGGGCCAGCCGGCGGAGCTGTATCTCGGCGGGCCGTGCCTGGCCAGGGGTTACCTCGGCCGGGACGACCTCACCGCCCAGCGGTTCGTCCGGCTGCCCGGCCGCGACGGCGTCTTCTACCGCACCGGTGACCTGGTGCGGCTCGACGACGACGGCGAGCTGATCTTTCTCGGCCGTACCGACCGGCAGGTCAAGCTGCGTGGTTTCCGTATCGAACTGGAGGAGGTGGAGGCGGTGCTGGTCGGCCTGCCGCAGGTGCGCAACGCGGTCGTGGTGCTCGACAGCGGCCCGCAGGGTCGGCCCCGGCTGACCGCCTGCGTGGTGCCGCAGGGGCCGGCGGCCGACGAGCTGCCCGCCGAGGTACGCCGCCGGATGGCCGAGCTGCTGCCGGCGTACATGGTGCCGGACCGGGTGCTGGTCCTGGCCGAGCTGCCGGTCGGTGCCACCGGCAAGATCGACCGCGAGCGGGTGCTGGCCGTGACGGGTGGTGCCCGGTGACCGCCCCGCTGGCCGTGGTGAGCGGCGGCACCCGAGGGATCGGGCTGGCCTTCTCGACCCGACTGGTGGCGCTCGGTCACCGGGTCGTCGGGCTGTACCACTCCGACGAGGAGGCGGCCCGGCAGGCCCACGCCAAGCTCGGTGACACCTTCTGGCCGGTACGCCTCGACGTCGCCGACGCCGCCGACGTGGAGCGGGTCACCGCCCGGATCGTCGCCGAGCACGGCGGCCCGACCGTGCTGGTCAACAACGCCGGACGCAACATCGACCGGCCACTACTGGAGATGTCCACCAAGGACTGGGACCGGGTCCTCGGCACCAACCTCGACGGCCCGTTCTACCTGACCCGGGCCCTGGCACCGGCGATGCTGGCCCAGGCCGGCGCCGGTCCCGGGTCGGTGATCGTGAACGTCGGGGCCACCACCGGGATCCGGCCGCGTCTCAACGGTGTCAACTACTGCGCCAGCAAGGCCGGCCTGCTCCAGCTCACCAAGTGCCTGGCGCTGGAGCTGGCGCCACGGATCCGGGTGAACTGCCTGATCCCGGGGATGACCTGGACCGACGAGCTCGTCGGCCGCTTCAACCTGGACGACCCGCAGGCGCGGGCCGCCGTGCTCACCGAGATCCCCCAAGGTCGAATCGCCTCCACCGACGACATCGCCGATGCCCTGGAGTTCCTGGTCGGCGCGGGCAGCGCCTACCTGACCGGGCAAAAGCTGATCGTCGATGGCGGCCAGTTCATGTGGTAGGAGACCCATGACTTCCGAGATCACCGGCCCCGCCCGGTCGGCGCTGGCCGACGCACCGCCGCCCGGAGACCCCGCCTACCAGCGTTACTGCCGCGAACTCGCCGCCCAGCTCCGGCACGCCTGGCCGGCCATCCGCAAGGCCAACGCCGAGGACCTGGCCAGCGCCCGCCGACGCCGGCTGCCCGAGACCCTGGTCGACCGGCTGGTCATGGGCGACGCCCAGCTCGCCTACCTGACCGCCCTCGCCGACGCCGTCCACGACGCCCTGCCGGCCGTGACCGCCCCCGGGCCGGAGATCCCGATCGGCGCCTGGGGCGTACGCCGGCAGGTGCCCCGCCCGCTCGGCCTGGTGCTGATGGTCTACGAGGCCCGGCCGACGGTCACCGTCGAGGGAGCGTTGCTGCCGGTCAGCGTCGGCAACGCGGTCCTGCTGCGCGGTGGCCGGGAGATCGCCGCGAGCAACGTCGAGCTGGGAGCCGCCTGCCGGCAGGCCGCCGCGCTCGCCGGCCTGCCGCCGGACCTGGTGACGGTCCTCGACGACCCGACCCGGGCCACGATGCGCGCCCTGCTGGCGCAGCCGGACTCGGTCGACGTCCTCGTCCCCCGGGGCAGCCCGTCGCTGATCGACTACTGCCGCACCGCGACCTCGATTCCGGTGATCGCCAGCGGCGGCGGGGTCAACCACCTCTACGTCGACGACAGCGCCGACCTGCACTCGGCCGCCGCCATCGCACTGGACAGCAAGCTGCCCGACCCGACCGCCTGCAACGCGTTGGAGCTGGTCCTGGTCGAGGAGTCGGTCGCCCCCCGTTTCGTGGCGGCGCTGCTCGACCGGGCCGGCCGCGACGGCCGGAGCTGCGTCCTGCGGATACCGCCCGAGCTGGCACCGGCCGATCCGACCGGCGCGGTCAGCGTGCAGCCGCTGGAGCCGCACGACCTCGGCCGGGAGTTCCTCGACCCGACCATCGGCGTGCTCGCCGTGACCGGGGTCGACCAGGCCATCGCCCACATCCGCCGGCACGGCTCCGGCCACACCGAGGGAATCGTCAGCACCGACCGGCCGACCGTCGACCGCTTCGTCGCCGGGGTGGACGCCGCGACCGTCGTGGTCAACGGCTCACTGCGGCTGCACGACGGGCCGACCATGGGGATGGGACCGGAACTCTCCATCTCCACCGGCCGGCTGCACGTGCGCGGCTCGGTGGGGCTGCCCGCCCTGCTGACCAGCAGTTGGCTCGTCCAGGCCCACGGCGCCCTCCGCGACGAGGTGCCGACCCCCGCCGAGGCCCCCCGCCACCCCGACCCGCAGATGGGAGGCACCGCCGATGCCTGACCAACCGTCCACTACCGACGTCGACCGGGCCGCCGTCGCCACCGCCGTCAAGCGGGTGGTGATCGCGGAGTCCCGGCTGGCGTACCGCCCCGAGGACATCGCCGACGACGAGCCGCTCAACGGCAAGCTGCTCCGGGTGAACTCGCTGGGGTTCCTCGGCATGCTGGTCCGGCTGGAGGACGACCTGGACCTGGTGCTGCCGGACGACATCTTCGTCGGCCGCAGCTTCACCCTGGTCTCCGACCTGATCGACGTGGTCGTCGAAGCCGCCGGGGCCGACCGATGAGCGCCGGGGCCACGCCGACGAGGTGGCGCAGTGTGCTGCCGCACCTGGGCTACCAGCTCCCGCCGGACCGCTCCCCGGTGCGCCCGGACGGCACCCAGGTCACCGTCAACCTGCCGATGGAGCTGGTGCGGCAGAGCATCCGGCAGCGCGAACACTGGCCGATCCCGGACGAGGTGCTCGACGCGTACCGGCGGTTCCGGCCGACTCCACTGTGGCGGGCAACCGGCTTCGAACGCGCTGTCGGCGCCCGCGTCCCGATCTACCTGAAGTACGAAGGCGGCAACATCTCCGGCAGCCACAAGCTGAACACCGCGCTCGCCCAGGCGTACTACTACCAGCAGGCCGGCGTCGAGGAACTGGTGACCGGCACCGGAGCCGGGCAGTGGGGTACCGCGCTGGCGGCGGCCTGCGCCTGGTTCGGGTTGCGCTGCACCGTGTTCATGGTCGGCTCCAGCCTGGAGCGCAAGCCGTACCGGGGGGTGCTGATGCGGATGCTCGGCGCCGAGCTGCACGCCAGCCCGAGCGGGCTCACCGAGGTCGCCAGGGCAGCCGACGGCAGTACCGGCAACAGCCTGTCGCTCGCCATCGGCGAGGCCGTCGAGTACGCCGCCGGGCGCGACGGCGCGGCGTTCTGCATCGGCAGCGGTGAGACGTACAGCATCCTGCACCAGTCGGTGATCGGCCTGGAGGCCCTCGACCAGCTCGCCGCGCTCGGCGTCGAGGCCGACACGGTGGTCGGCGCGGTCGGCGCCGGCTCCAACTTCGGCGGTGTCGCGCTGCCGTTCTTCGCCGACGCGGCGGCCCGGGGGGTGCCCGCGCCCCGGCTGGTCGCCGCCGAGTCGGCCGCCACCCCGAAACTCACCCGGGGGGTGTACGCCTACGACCGGACCGACGAGACCGGCACCGGACCGCTGGAGGCGATGTACACCATCGGCAGCGACTACCGGATCCCCGACTCGCACTCCGCCGGCCTGCGCTTCCACGGTGCGGCCAAGCTGGTCTCCGCGATGCGGCACGCCGGTCAGGTCGAGGCGGTGGCCGTCGGGCAGGTCGCCGCCCTGGATGCCGGGCGGCACCTCACCCGGAGCGAGATGGTGCTGCCCGCGCCGGAGTCCGGGCACGCGCTGGCGGTCGCCGCGCAGCTCGCCGGTGGCGACACCGAGCGGGGGGCCCGGGGGCCGATCCTGGTCTGTGTCAGCGGCAGCGGATATCTCGACCTCGCCGCCTACCAGCAGTTGTTGGCCGGCGAGCTGACCGACGAGGAGCCGGCCGCCGCCGTGTTGCGGGCCGCCCAGGCCGGCTTGGAGCCGGTACCCGCCGCGCCGATCCTCGCGCAGGTGCGCCGGTGAACGAGCCAGCGACGATCCGGGCCGAGCTGCTGGACTGCGTCCAGGTCAACCTGGCCGTGCTCGCCGACCGCTGGCACGGCACCGGCACCCATCTGCGGCTGGGCGCCAGCCTGGAGCTGCGGCCCCGGCCCGGCGCCGACGGGCTGCCGACCGTCGAGCCGGCGGTCCGCGAGCACCTCGCCGAGGCCACCGACCGGCTCGGCGTCGGCTGGCGCGAGCCGGGCGCCGGGCACCAGCCCGCCACCCCGACGACACCGGACACCGGGCCGCTGCGCCACACCGACGGCGCGGGGCTGGTGGCCGAGGTCACCGAGCACGGGCTCTGCTACGTGGTCGCCGACGCGTACCACCTGCGGTGGGTGCCCTACCACGGGCAGCGCCACATGGAGCACAGCTTCCTGGTCGAGCCGGACGGCTCCGGGTTCGCGGTCACCGACGCGTACCACAACGACACGCCGTGGGGCGCGGCCCGGCCGGGCCGGTGGACGCTGACCGGCGCGGAGCTGGCCGCCGCCGTGCCGGACGGGGCCGTGGTGGCCGGTCCGGTGCCGGGTGAGCTGCCGGCGGCCCCGCAGCCGGAGTACGCCGTCGACGCCGCGACCGTCGACGCCTACGTCGCCGCCTACCGGGCGTACCCGGATCGAGTGGTGGCCCTGGACGCGCTCACCCTCCAGACGTGGCTGCTCGCCCGGCAGCGCCGGCTGCACGCCGCCTACCGGGCGGCCCACCGGGGCGGCGCCGAGACGGCGGCCGAGGCGGCGCAGCTCGCCCGCTGGGACCGGGTGGTGGAGCAGACCTACCTCGCGGCCCGCCGGGTGCAGCGCGGTCGGCCCGAGCCGACCGGCCTGCTGGCGACGTTTGCCGAGGCGCTCGACACCGACCGTTCGGTGTTCGCCGCCGCACCGGCCCGGCCGGCGGCACCGGCCGCCGTCGCCGGGACGGTCCGGCCCGAGCTGAGCGCCGAGGTCACCGAGGTGGTCCGGTCGGTCCTCCAGCTCGACGACACCGGGCCGGGCCTGACCGCGACCACCGCGCTCGACACCGTGCCGAGCTTCAGCTCCTTCCGCATGGTCGAGATCGTCGACCGGTTGGAGCAGCGGTTCCGGATCGAGTTCCACCCCGACGACCTGGTCCCCGAACGGCTGCACCGGGTCGCCGACCTGTGCGAGATCGTCCTGCGCGCCCGCCCCCGGCAGGAGGCCGGCGCGACCCCCAGCGGAGGTTCCCATGCGGCCTGACCGCCTGCTGCACGACCTGCTCGACGACGCGGCCGACCGCTGGCCGTCGCACCCGGCCGTCTCCGCCGGGGAGACCACCTGGACCTACCGGGACCTCGCCGTCGCCAGTTCCCGGATCGCCGGCTGGCTGGCCAGGCGCGGCATCCGGCCCGGCCAGCGGGTCGTGGCGGTCGCCCCGTCCGCCGTGGGCCTGGTCGCCCTGGTGTACGCCACGTCCCGGCTCGGCGCGGTCTTCTCGCTCCTGCACGAGCAGGTCCGGGGCCCGGCGCTGGCACACGTCCTCGACGACTGCGAGCCGGTCCTGCTGGTCAGCGACGACGACGCGGCCCGCACGCTGGCCGCCGACCGGGGCGTACCGACCGCCGGTGTCGCCGAGCTGGCCGCCGTCGGCACCGGCCCGGGGGCAACGCGGTGGGAGCCGGCCCGGCGGCCCCTGGTGGTCGACCCGATCTGCCTGATCTACACCTCCGGCACCACCGCACAGCCCAAGGCCGTGGTCAGCACCCACCAGCAGGTGGCGTTCGTGGCCGGGGCGATCCAGTCCGTGCTCGGTTACCGCGCCGACGACGTCGTGTACTGCCCGCTGCCGCTCTCCTTCGACGTGGGGCTCTACCAGCTCTTCCTCGCCGCCCTCAGCGGTGCGCAGGTCCGGCTGGGCAGCCAGGCGGAGGTGGGGCCACCACTGCCGGGGATCCTGGAGCGGACCGGTGCCACCGTGCTGCCGGCGGTGCCCGCCGTCGCCGAGGCCCTGGCCCGGCTGCAACGCCGCACCGGCATCGCGCTGCCGAAGCTGCGCCTGCTCACCACCACCGGCGCCGCGATGCCCGCGCCGGTCCTGCGCGACCTGCGGGCCGGGCTGCCCGACCTGCGGATCCAGGTGATGTTCGGGCTGACCGAGTGCAAGCGGGTGGCGATCATGCCGCCGGACGGTGACCTGGAACGGCCGGGCGCCTGCGGAGTCGCGTTGCCCGGCACCGAGGTCTTCACCATCGGCGCCGACGGCCGGCGGCTGCCGCCGGGGGAGATCGGCGAGTTCGTCATCCGTGGCCCGCACGTGATGGCCGGCTACTGGCGGCGCCCGGCGGAGACCGCCGCCCGCTATCACCGGGCCGAGGGCCTCTTTCCCGAGCTGCGCAGCGGCGACTACGGCTGGCTCGACGAGGACGGTTACCTCTACTTCCACGGTCGCCGCGACGACATCTACAAGGAACGCGGCTTCCGGGTGAGCACCACCGAGGTGGAGGCGGCGGCACGGCGCTGCCCGGAGGTCGAGACGGCGGTGGTGCTCGCGCCGACCGAGGGACGCCCGGCGGTGCTGGTGGCGGTCGCCGACGGTACCGCCGACGAGCTGCTGCGGGCGATGCGCGGCCAGATCGAGGAGTACAAGGTGCCCCGGCGCGCGCTGGTGGTGCCGGCGCTGCCGTTGACCGCCAACGGCAAGGTCGACCGCCGTGCCGTCGCCGCACTCGTCGAGGAGCGCCACCATGTCTAGCCTCCGGGCCGGGCCCCGGTCGACCGTCCACGCGGTGGCGTCGTCGCTGGACACCACCCCGGCCTACCTCTACGACCTGGCCGAGGTGCGCGGCAACCTCGCCGCGCTGCGTGCCGCCCTGCCCGAACCGACCACCGTGTACTACTCGCTCAAGGCGAACCCGCACCCGGACATCCTGCGGGAGCTGCTGCTCGGCGGGGCCCGCGCCGAGGTCTGCTCACCCGGTGAGCTGCACGCCGCCCTGGACGCCGGATGGGCGGCGGCGACCCTGCTCTACACCGGGCCGGGCAAGCGGGACACCGATCTCGACACGGCACTCGCCGCCGGGGTCCGGTCGTTCTCGGTCGACTCGGCGTACGCCATCGGCCAGCTCGACCGGCTCGCCGCCGCGCACCGGGCCCGGCTCACCTGCCTGCTGCGGATCAACGACAGCCGGCCGGCCCGGGGGCAGGGGCTGGCGATGACCGGTGTCGCGTCCCAGTTCGGGGTGGACACCGCCGAGGTGCTCGCGGCACCGGCCCACTTCGCCGGCACCGACCGGGTGCTGGTCGAGGGCCTGCACCTCTACATGGGCAGCAACATCGGTTCGGTCGACGAGCTGCTGGCGCAGTTCCGGCACGCACTGGAGACCGCCCGGGAGCTGGCGGCGGCGCTTGAGCCGGAGGGTGTCCGGTTCCGGGTGCTCGACCTCGGCGGGGGATTCGGTGCGCCGTTCGCCCAGCCCGGTCGACCGGTCGACCTGACCGGCCTGCGGGAGCGGCTCGCCGGGTTACTCGACGAGCTGGCGACCGGTTGGCGGGACCGCCGACCCGAGGTCGTCTTCGAGTCCGGCCGGTATCTCGTGGCCACCGCCGGCACGCTGGTGGTCACGGTGCTCGAGGCGAAGCGTTCGCACGACCGGGACGTGATCGTGCTCGACTCGGGGATCAACCACCTCGGTGGCATGTCGGGGCTGCGCCGGCTGCCACCACTCAACCCCCGGCTGCTCGCCGCCTCCGCCGACCTTGCCGACTCTGCCGAACCCTCGGCCGGTGCGGGTGGTGCCGGCGTGGCCGTACCCACCCGGCCGACCCTGGTCACCGGCCCGCTCTGCACCCCGCTGGACACATGGTCCCGCAGCGCCGACCTGCCGCCACTGCGTCCCGGTGACCGCCTCACCGTGCCCTCGGTCGGCGCGTACGGGCTCTACGCCAGCCTGCTCGCCTTCCTCGGGCACCCCATCCCGGACGAGGTCGTCCTCGACAGCGACGACCCGGACCGGGCACCGCGTACCACCCGCCTGGAACTGGCCCGCCGTCCCGAAAGGTCGTAACCACCCGTGAGCACCCTGGATCCGCGCTTCGTCGCCATGCTGGAGCCCTTCCTGCCGTTCGCCGCCGGCGAGCCGATCACCGAGGAGTCGGACCTGCGCGAGCTGGGCCTCGACTCGATGCAGGCGATCGAGTTGATGTTCGCGGTGGAGGACACCTTCGCCGTGGTCCTGCCGGACGACGCGCTCACCGAGCACACCTTCGCCACCGCCGGCAGCCTGTGGCAGGTCGTCTCGCGCGCCATGGGCGACTCCGTGGTGACGTCGTGACCGCCCGGCCGGAGGTGACCGCGCTGGTCGAGCGGGTCTGCGCGGTGGCGGCCGGGCACGTCGACAAGACCGACGACCTGGCCAGCTTTCCCGTCGAGGCCCTCGACGAGCTGCGGGTCACGGGCCTGCTCGGCCTGCTGGTCGACCGGGCGCACGGTGGCCTGGGCGGCAACCTGCGCGACGTGCTCGCCGCCAGCATCCAGCTCGGCCGGGTCGACATGTCCCTGGCGATGATCTTCGCGATGCACTGCCAGCAGGTCGCCGCGGTGGTCGGTTACGCCGAGCCGAAGCTCGCCGACGAACTGCTGCCGGAGATCGCCGCCGGTCGGGTCTATCTCGCCTCGGTCACCACCGAGGCCGGCAAGGGCGGCCACCTGCTCAGCTCGGAGACCGAACTCGGCGTGGCGGCCGGCGAGCTGACCATCGACCGGTTCGCCCCGATCGTCACCGGTGGCGCGGTCGCGGACGGGTTCCTGGTCACCATGCGCAGCCCCGGTGCCCGCTCGGCCAACCAGGTCTCGCTGGTCTACGCCCACCGCGACCAACTGGAGGTGACCGCGTCCGGCGACTGGCAGCCGATGGGCATGCGGGCCAGTCACAGCCTCGCGTTGCGGCTCACCGGCCGGGTGCCGGAACACCAGGTCCTCGGTGGGCAGGGCGGCTTCCGGCAGATCGCCCTCCAGACCTTCGCCCCGTTGGCACACCTGGGCTGGTCCGCGTGCTGGTTGGGGACCGCGACCGGGGCGCTCTCCCGGGTGCTGCGGATGCTGCGCAGCCCGACCGGCCGGGGCAGCGCCGACCTCGACTCCGAGCTGCTGCTCACCCGCCTGTCGACGGCCCGCCAACGGGTCGACACGGTGCACGCGCTGCTCTGGCACACCGCCGACGTCGTCGAGTCGGCGCCGGAGCTGTCCGTACCCCGGGTGCAGTTGCTGCTCAACGCGCTGAAGATCACCGCCGCCGAGCAGTGCTACCAGGCCGTCGAGGCGCTCATCGACGCGGTCGGGCTGCGCCACGGGTACCTGCGCGGCTCGGTCACCGGGCTGGAACGCGCCCACCGTGACCTGCGGTCGGCGGCGCTGAACTACAGCAACGACCGGCTGCACCTGGCCGACGGCAAGCTGGCCCTGCTCGACCCGGACGTGCACCTTGTCTAGCGGGCCGGCGCTGGCCGTCGCCTCCCGGGCACCGGCCGACCCCGATGGCCGGTCACCGGACCTCCGCGCCGACCTGGACGCCGTGCTCGGTCCGGTGCCGCCGGACGCCGACGGGCGCGCGGTCTGGCGCGCGCTGGGCACCGGTGGCCTGCTCGACCGGCTCTACGCGCCGGGTCGTCCGGGTCACCGGATCGACCCGGACGCGCTGGCCACCACCCTGTCCACCCTGGACGCCGCCCGGCCCCCGGGGGTGACCCTCTCCGTCCTGGTCCAGGCGTCGACCGCCGTGCCGCTGCTCGCCGAGTTCGCCGCCGGGTCACCGCCGGCCACCGAGGCCCTGGAACGGGTGCTCTCCGGCGCCGCCACCGTGGCGCTCGCGGCCACCGACGCCGGCGCCGGCTCCGACCTCACCGCGCTGGCCACCACCGTCGAGTCCGGCGCTGACGGTGTCCTGACCGTCAGCGGCACCAAGAGGTGGATCACCGGGGCGACCCGGGCCGATCATCTGCTGGTGCTCGCCCGGCAACGGCCGGGCCGACACTTCACCTGCTTCAGCTGGGTGCTGGTGCCCGCCGGGGCGCCCGGGGTCACCGTGACCGCCGCCGACACCGACCTGTTCGGCGGTTCCGGGGTCGGCCACGTCGAGCTGGACCGGGTCCGGCTGCCCGGGGCGCGCCTGCTGGGGCGTACCGGCCTGGGGTTGCCGCTCTTCGCCCGGCGAATGGCCACCGAGCGGCTCGCCGGTGCGCTCTGGGCGGTGGCGCTCTGCCGGCGGGTCATCGCCGACACCCGGGCCCGGCTGCTCCGGCGGCACGTCGCCGACGCCCCGTTGTGGCACTCCGACGCCGTCCGGCAGCGCCTCGCCCGCTGCCTGACCGAGGTGGTCAAGCTCGACGCGCTCTGCCGGGTGCTGGGCCCCGCCGCCGTCGACTCCGACGGTGCGGCCGGAGCGCTGCTCAAGGCGGCGGTCGGGCCGACCGTCGAGGTGGTGCTCGCCGAGTGCGCCCAGTTGCAGGGCGCCGACGGGTTCGCCGTCGGCGGGGCCCAGCGGCTGCGGGCCGAGGCGGCCGTCTTCGGTATCGGCGGTGGCACCACCGAGGTGGTGCTCGGCGTGGTCGCCGACCACGTCGACGCGATCCTGCAGCGGATCGACCGATGAACGGCGTACGGGTGCGGCTCCGGCCGGGCATCACGGTGCTGCTCGTACCGGCCGCCGACACATCGCCCGGTCCGGTGGACCGCGCTGCCGACGGATCGTCCGGTCCGGTGACCGGTGCCGCCGACGGATCGTCCGGTCCGGTGGCGGGGGACCGAGCCGGTCTGGAGGGCCTGCCGCCCTGGCGCCGGGCCGAACTCCTCGCCGGGCGTGCCGCGTTGCGCCACCTCCTCGCCGAGGTGCTTCCGGAGGCCCGGGACGCGACCGTCGCGTACGCCGACAGCGGCCGGCCGTACCTGGTCGGTTGGCCGTACGTCGGGATCAGCATCGCCCACGACGCCGGTAGTGTGGCGGCCGGCGTGGCGGTGGGCCACACCGTCGGGGTCGACGTGCAGCATCCGGCCGACACGGTGCCGGACTCGCTGCTGCACCGCTGCCTGCGGCAGCACACCGACGAGCTGGCCCGACTCCCGATGCGCCACCGGGCCACCGAGCTGGCCTGGGTGTGGACGGTGCAGGAGGCGTGCGTCAAGGCCGCCGGCACCGGGATGGCCGGCCAGCCGTGGTCGATCGACGTCCGGCCGTACGCCCACCACGGGCGCTGGGGGCGCTACCGCTGGACCAGCCTGCGTGAGGCGTCCGACATCCCGTTCAGCTGTGCCTACGCCCCACTCCCAGGGAGCCGATGATGCTCGGGTATCCGGAGTTGACCTGCTACACCACCAACCTGGTGGCCTGTCTGGAGCCGACCGACCCCGCGGTGCGGCAGCGGCTGGCCGACGGTGTCCGGCTCGCCGTCCGGACCGACCTGCCGGACGGGCTCGCGTTCTCGCACCACCCGCGACTGGACGTGGACGACCGGGGGCACGGCCTGACCTACCGCTCGGCACCGGCCTGGGAGCCGGCGCGGGCGGAGCTGCGCGCCGAGCTGGCCGAGGCCGGTCAGGTGCTCGCCTGCGGTGACACGTACCAGCTTCCCTGGTCGCCGTCATACGGCCGGACGCACGCACCGCACTGGCTGCTGCTGCGCGAGCACGACCAGGGGCGCTGGCTGGTCGACGACCACTTCGCCGCACTGACCCCGGCCGGGCGGCAGGACCCGTACCTCGGGTGGTTAGACGACGCGCAACTGTCGGCGGCCCTGCGACCGATCGCCGACCCGGCCCCCGAGCAGGTCGACCGGGACCGGTACGCGCTCGGCACGCCGGTCGAGCTGCCCCCGGTGACCCACGTCCGCTGGCTGGCCCGCCGCCCCGACGCGGCCACCACCCGGGAGGGGACCTGGATCGACGAGCCGGGCGCCGCGCTGCGGCACGTGGCGCAGACCCTGCTCGCCAACGGTCAGCTGCTCGCCCGGCACATCGAGGACCTCTGGGCGGCCAGCCGGCACTTCCGGTACCGGTACGGCGAGCACGCCGCCGCCGGCCGGATCGACCCGCACGCGGCCCAGGTCGCGTGCGACGCCTGGGAGCAGTTGCCGCGTGCCCTGCGCTTCGCCGCCGACTCGGCCACTCGTGGCCGGCCCCGCCCCGGCGTACTGACACAGGCCTTCGACCAGTTGATCAGCACCCTGCCCGCCTGCGTCGCCACGATCGAGGAGTCGCCATGACCGCTGCCTCCGGACCCCCGTATCCGACCTCGCTCTATGGCTGGTTCGCCCGCTCGGCCGCCCTGCACCCGTCCGCGACGGCGCTCGAGGTCGGCGAGCACGTCGTCAGCTACGCCCGGCTGGAGTCGATCGCCGGGCGGTTGGCCGCCGGGCTGGTCGAGGCGAACGGGGGACGCCGGCCCGCCCGGGTCGGGCTGCTCGCCGGCCGCACCCTCGCCGCCTACGCGGGCTACCTCGCCGTGACCCGGCTCGGCGCCACCGTCGTACCGCTGAATCCGTCCTTTCCGGCCGCGCGCAATGCGGCGATCACCCGAGCGGCCAAGCTGGACCTGGTCCTGGCCCAGGCCGGCGGCGCCGCGGCCGAGCTGCCGGCGCCGCTGCTGACGGTCGACGACGCGACGCTGGCCACCGGGGAGCCGACCGCCGAGGGCCCGCTGCCGGCCGCTGTCGAGCCGGCGCCGACCGAGCTGGCGTACATCCTGTTCACCTCCGGCTCGACCGGGGTGCCGAAGGGGGTGCCGATCCGGCATCGCAACGTCTGCGCCTACCTGGGTCACATCATCGAGCGTCTCGACCTCGGGCCGGGCTGCCGGGTCTCGCAGACCTTCGACCTCACCTTCGACGTCTCGATGCTCGACCTGTTCGCCACGTTCGGCTCCGGCGCCACGCTCGTCGTACCCGGCCGCAACGACATCCTGACCCCGGTCCGCTTCGTCCAGCGCCGCAGCCTGACGCACTGGTTCTCGGTGCCCTCGGTGATCTCCTTCGCCCAGCGGCTGCGGGCCCTGCCGCCGGACTCGATGCCGACGTTGCGGCGCAGCATGTTCGCCGGCGAGCCGTTCACCCTCCAGCAGGCGCGGGCCTGGGCGGCTGCGGCACCGGCCAGCGTGGTGGAGAACGGCTACGGCCCGACCGAGCTGACCGTCACCTGCACCGGGTACGCGCTGCCCCGGGATCCCGACCGGTGGCCCGCCCCACCGAACGGCACCGTGCCGATCGGCACCGGCTTCGCCGGGCTGGAGTATCTGGTGCTCGACGAGGACGGCTGTCCGGCCGGCGAGGGTGAGCTGTGCGTCCGTGGCGCGCAGCGCTTCCCGGGCTATCTCGATCCGGCCGACAACGCCGGCCGGTTCCTGGCCCACGACGGCGGCACCGCGACGGCGTACGACCCGGCCACGCCGCTCACCGACGCGCACTGGTACCGCACCGGGGACCGGGTCCGGGTCACCGCCGACGGCTTCGTCCACTGTGGTCGACTGGACCACCAGGTGCAGATCCAGGGGTACCGGGTCGAGCTGGGCGAGGTCGAGGCCGTTCTCCGGGAACAGCCCGGGGTACGCGAGGCGATCGTCGTCGCCCGGAGCGGGCCCGGTGGCGAGCAGGTCCTCGACGCCGCCTACACCGGCACCCCGCAGGACCGGGAGACCCTGCTGGCCGCGTTGCGCGACCGGCTCCCCGCCTACATGGTGCCCACCACCCTGACGGCCTTCGACGACTTCCCGCTCAACGCCAACGGCAAGATCGACCGGCGGGCGCTCGCGGAGGTGCTGGCCCGATGAGGCAGCCACCCGCCGCCGTCGACACCACGCTGTCGCCGGCCGCCTTCCGGGACGCCATGACCCGGTTCGCCGCCACCGTCACCGTGGTCACCACCGGCACCGCCGAGCAGCCGGTGGGCTGCACCGCGACATCGGTCCTGTCCATCTCGGCCGACCCGCCGAGCATCGGGGTCTCGTTCGACTCCGGCAGCCGGACCCTGCGGGCGATCCTCGACGCCGGCACCTTCGCGGTCAACGTGCTCGCCCGGGGGCAGTGGGCGCTCTGTGCCCGGTTCGCCACCGGGGCGCCGCAGCACCGCTTCGACGACGTGCCGATCGAGCACCGGTACGGTGTCCCGCTGCTCACCCAGGCCGCCAGCAGCGTGGTCTGCCGGGTGCTGGGCACCGCCCCGCTGCTCGACCACACCCTGGTCATCGGCCAGGTGCTGCACGCCGAGGCGGGCACCGGGGAGGGCCCACTCGTCTCGTACGACCGTCAACCGCACCGTCTGCTCCGGGAGTTGCCATGACCGTGGAACCGTCCGCCCCGCAACAGGAGGCGCTCTGGTGGGTGCAGCAGCGGTCGACGCGTAAGGACCTCTACAACCTCACCTGGCGGATGGCCGTCGGCGACCTCGACCCGACGGTGCTCGGCCGGGCCTGGCAGGCCGTGGTGGACCGGCACGAGGCGCTGCGCACCGCGCTGGTCGCCCACGACGGCGCGGTCTGGCAGGAGATCTCCGCGACGGCTCCGGCCGTACTCACCGAGCTGGCCTGGCCGGCACCGGCCGCGCCGGCCGGCACCGACCTGTTCGACCTGGTCGCCACGCACACCCACCGTCGGCCGTTCGAGCTGGGGCGGGCACCGCTGGCCCGGCTCTGCCTGGTCACCGTCGGCGACCGGCACGAGTTGCTGCTCACCGTCCACCACGCGGTGCTCGACGGCTGGTCGGTGCAGCGGGTCGTCGAGGAGCTGGCTCAGGCGTACGACGTCGAGAGCCGCCGGCCGGGCGGTGCGTCGACCGCCTTCGACAGCGAGCCGGTGCCGTTCCTGCCGCACGCGCGGGCCGCCCGGACGGCGCTCGCCGACGGAAGCTGGCAGGAGAGCATCGACTTCTGGGTGCGGCACCTCGGCGGCGGGGAGCCGGTCGCCTGCGCCACGGTGCTCCCCGACCGGGCTCCGGCCGGCCGGGCCGCCGACGACCTCGGGTCGCCCGGCGCGGTGCTGCGTCACCGGCTGAGCCCGGCCGCCGTCGACGGGGTGCGGGGGTTGACCGAGCGGGGTGGCATGACGCCGATCGCCGGATATCTGGCCGCCGTGCACGTCGTCCTCGCCCGGGGTGGTGCCGGTGCCCGGGTGGCCGTCGGTGTCGCGGTGGCGAACCGGCTCGGCGAGCGCGACGAACGGTGCGTGGGATACCTGACCAACGTGGTGGTGGCCGCCGGCACCGTGCACGACGACGACACCCTGGACGAGGTGGTGGGCCGGGCCCGGGACGACTTCTGGGACGGCCTGGAGCACCAGCAGGTGCCGTACGCGGTGGTGCACGCCGCCCTGCCGGTCGAGGCACGCGAACGCATCGGTGCCATGCCGGCGGTGCTGCTGACCTACCACGGTCACATCGGCGGCGGTGTGCGGCTCGGTGACCGGGAGACCGAGCTGCTGGCGAGCCCCAGCACCGGGGCCACCAACGATCTCGCCCTCGGCGTCTTCGAGCACCCAGACGGCACCACCGTCGAGGTGGAGTACGACACCGGCCGGTTCGACGCGGCGACGGTGTTGCGGTTCCTCGCCGACCTCGACGGGGTGCTCGCGCACGGCGGCCGGGCCGACGTGCCGGTGCACGCGATCCAGGTGGCCTCCCGCACCGCACCGGCGTACCGGATCGCGTCGGCGCATCGGGTCGGGCCGGCGACCGGGTCAGCGGACCCTCCGGTGGCGGACGGATCGACGGTCGGGCCGGTGAACCCGGTCGCGGACGTCGTCACCGGGCTGTGGCGACGGACGCTGCGGGTCGACGAGGCGACGGCCGACAGCGACTTCTTCGACCTCGGCGGCCACTCGTTGCAGGTCTTCGACCTGATGGCGGAGATCGAACGGCACACCGGCGCACCGGTCGACGTGCTGGAGTGGCTGGACCGGCCGACCCTCGGCCGGCTGATCACACTCAGCGGGCCACCCGGCACCGTTGCCGAAACGGCCGAAATGGACGGCCCGGCGGGCGACGCGACACTGCGCGCCGGGACCGGCGACAGGGTGCACCTGCACCTGATCCGTCCGGCGGGCGGTGCCGACCACTCCATCTACCGGGAGCTGGTGGCGGCACTGCCGCAGTCCTGGCGGATCACCGGCGCACCGGACGACGACGCCGGGACCGTGCCGGCGCTGGCCGAGCGGTACGCCTCGGCGCTGCTCGCCCAGCCGAGGCTGCCGGACATCATCGGCGGCTGGTCGTTCGGCGGGCTGGTCGCCTACGCGATCACCCTGCGGCTGCGCCAGCAGGGTGTCCAACCCCCTCGGCTGCTGATCGTCGACTCGCCGCCACCGGACGGCGCGCCCGCCAACGACGACGAGGGGGATCTGGAGGCCTTCGTCGGCGTGATCCTGCGCTCGATCGACGCCGGGCACCTGGTGCCGCCGCGCCTGCGGCTCGACGACGACGACGTGGAGCACGGTCTCGGGGTGCTCGACGCGCTCCTGCACGGGCACGGCTCGCCGGTGCCGATCGAGGTGCTGCGGCACCGGCTCACGGCGATGGTCCGGCACTGGCGGGCGATGGGCGGTTACGTGTCGACCGAGCCGGTCGACACCCCGGCCGTCCTGGTGGACGCCGAACTCGGCCACGCCGATGTCGAGGGGTGGACCACACTGCTCGGTCCGGGCACTATCGTCGTCGATGTGGACACCGACCATTACGCCGCGATGAAGGAGCCGTCCGTCCGGGACGTCGCTGCCGCCCTGACAAAGCTGGCCGAGTCGACCGTCGAGGTTGGAGCGTCGATCGGTGACCGGTGACGAGCGGTCGACGACCGATGCCAGTGTCGCCGCCGACAGCGGCCTGGTGCTGACCGCCGGTCCGCACCAGGCCGGGGAACCGCCGGACACCTCGGCGACGCCCTCCCCGGTCGCCGGTGCGCGCAACTCGTTCGCCCTGGTCGCCTTCACGGCCCTGACGAACCTGGCCGACGGCGTCACCAAGATCGTGCTGCCGCTGCTGGCGACCCAGTTGACCAGTTCACCAGCGCAGGTCGCCGGGGTGGCGATCACGCTGACCCTGCCCTGGCTGCTGGCCTCCCTGCACGTCGGTGTGCTGGTCGACAGGTTCGACCGACGACGGCTGCTCTGGCTGGCCGACGGCGCCCGGACGCTGGTCGTGGTCACCCTCGCCTGGCTCTATCTCGCCGACGGGCTCACCATGCCCGCGCTGTATGTCGGTGGGTTGGTCCTCGGGGTGGCGGAGGTGGTCGCGCTGACCGCCGCCGTGGCGATGATCCCGGCGGCCGTGCCGCGTTCCGGCCGGGAGCGGACCAACGCGTGGATCGCCGGGGCGGAGACCGTCTGCAACGAGTTCGCCGGCCCGTTCGTCGGCGGCCTGCTGGTCGCGCTCGGCAGCGCGATCGCGCTCGGCGCGACGGCTGTCGCGTACGTGGCCGGCGCCCTGCTGCTGGTGCTGCTGGTGGGCCGGTTCCGGCCGGTGGCCGTGACCGGTGACGAGCCTCCCAAGGTACGGCGCCAGATCGTGGAGGGGTTGTCCTTCCTCTGGCGGCATCGGCTGCTGCGCTTCATGGCGCTCGCGCTGACGGTGCTCTGCTCGGCCTGGGCCGTCTGGCTGGCGCTGATGCCGCTGATGGCTACCCAGGTCATGCGCGCTAGTCCCCAGGAGTACGGCCTGATGCTGAGCATGCTCGGCGTCGGCGGCCTGGTGGGTGCCGCCACCGTCGGCTGGATCAACCGGCTGCTCGGGCAGCGGTGGGCGCTCTTCGGCGACCTGCTCGGCACGGTGGTCATGGTCGGGATTCCGGCGGTCACCACGAACGTCGTCGCGGTTTCCGTGGCCGCGTTCCTGGGCGGCATGGGTGGGGTGCTCTGGACGGTGAACTCCCGGACCATCAGCCAGGCGCTGGTCCCCGACGAGTTGCTCGGCCGGTACAACGCGGCGGCCCGGTTGTTCAGTTGGGGGGCGATGCCGGTCGGTGCGGCGATCGGCGGAGCGGTCGCCCAACTGTTCGGGCTGCGGGTGACGTTCGCCCTGTTCGCCCTCGTTGCGGCGGTGCTGATCGTCCCGTTCTTCGTGGTGATCCGCCCCGAGCTGCTGGCGGAGGCGACCTCCGCCGAGCGCTGAGCCCGCCCCGCGTCACCCTGCCCGCCCGACCGCCCCGGCACGATGATCAGCGCCGGAGCGGCCGGGCGGTCGGGTGGCCAAGAAAGGTGCGGTACAGACAGCGCAACGCCGCGATCAGATGCTCCGCCGCACTGCGCCCACCCCGAGCGTTGCGCCGAGTCACCACATGCGCCTTGACATACTCCGCCAACCGCTCGATCTCCGACGATGTCGGCTCATCGATACGCCGCTGACCCCACTGCTCGACCACACGCTTCCAGTACGAGCCGTACGCCCGCCGCGTGCCGGCCGTGACCGCAGCCGCCACCACCGGCACGTACTCCGCGAACGTCGGCGCCACCGGACGATCCGACGCCGCCCCCACCAGATCCGCCGGCGAGATCCCCATCCGCGCCAGCAACAACCGCGCGGCATCCAACTCCGCCCTGCCCGCCATCGCCGCACTCACGCATCATCACCACCCAACACCGCACCCTGAGCCTGAGCGACCATGTCGTCCAAGGCCGTCGGCGGATACACCACAAGCAGGTCTGCGACAGGATCAGCGGTCAACAAGGCCCGATCCCCAGCTTCAAGGCCACACCAGTGCCGCACCGAAGCCGGCAGCAACAGGTGTCCCTGACCGGTGAGAGCGAACACTCCACCAGGATCCCGACGCACGACAATGACGCCAACTCTCTCGCGGATCTCCAGTCGGGCACCCGGCTCCCAAGCCAGGGCACGGACGATGCCTTGATCACGGATTCGCCCGCTGGCATCGACCGCCGCCAGGCGGTACACCTTGGCCTCGGTCCGCTGCTGCGCGACCGCTGGCATCGGTAGCGGAGCCCGTCGCAGGGATGCGTGTGAGTCACGAGGGTTGCTTCGCCCACGGTCCGGCAGAAGAACCGGGGAACGACAGAAGCCAGAGAGGACTCAGCCACAGCGACCACCACCGTCGACCGACACAGGGCCGGTGAGGTTGGTCGCGAAGATCAGATTCACGTGGTCAAGGAGCCTTGACCACCAGTACGTAAGAGACGGCATGGATGCCGCAAATTTGTGTCCGAGGGGCGACGTTGACCACAAATCCATGATCGCCGTTCATGCCAGCCTGCAACTGGCACCCACAACCAGCCGCCGATGCAGCAAAATCGCCATGACCAGGCCAACCAACACGATTGTGGAGGTAGGACAAATCCCAGAGGTTGTTCATCGCATCGCAAGGGACCCCGGCTGAACCGAGAAATCGATACAAGGTTGGCGCGGGTGATGCCAACCTCGCCGAACGGCGAGACGACAGAGATGCGGCCCGCACCAATACGAAGTCAGCCAACGCCGCGCAGCGAAAGGATCTTTCACACGACGTGACGTCCCCCGAACAGATTGAAGGGGGCGGGGCTTGGACCCCGCCCCCTTCACTCGTGCTGGCTCAGTTCACCAGTCCTCGCACGGGGCGTGGCTCGACCTCAGGCAGTGGTCATCCAGCATGAGCGCCACCCGGTACCGGCCCGTGTCCGCCAACTTCTGGTACACCCGCTCCCCCACCTCCGCCTCACGCCCCTTCTCGGTGGCGAGCCGGAGATGGAAGGGATGGCTCAGGGGCTGCTCGTCGTCTCGCGGCCACGCCGGGCATGGCGCGGCCGGACCGCCAGGTCGGGCTCACCATCTTGACCCAGCCCGAGGCGGTGTAGTTGAGCGTGGACTGCAGCGCCAGGAACCACAGGACCGCGTCGGTCACGCGCGGCTGGCGGCTCGACCGGGCCAGTATGGCGGTGGCCTGTACCAGGAAGGACGCCTGATCGGAGCCGTCCGTGCCGTATACGTAGCTGGGAAAGGTGCCCACCGAGGAGGCTGCGATGATCGCATTCGCGGCCGCGCGTGACCTGCGGAAACGTCCCGTAGGGGCGAGCAGGAAGGCGGCGCAGGCGGCGCGGGTCACGTGCAGGACCGTGGCCGTTCCCGGCTGCGCGGTCGCGGCGAGCACCCGGCGCGCGACGGGACCCCGGCCGTCGAGTCGACGGCGGGCGACGGCCCAGTCGTTCGACCCACCCGGGCCGCAGTCGGCGCGCCGGGTCAGCAGCTCCAGGCTCGCGACCAGGTGGGTCAGGGCGCCGAACCGCTCGGCGGTGGCGAGGGTGCGGTCACGGTCGAGCGACCGCGGGGACAGGACAGCACGGGCGAGTCGCGCAGGTAGGCCCATTCGTCACCTTCCATTGGTGGTACGGGACGGCGCGTGGCGCCGTCCCGTACGCGCTAGGGGTTGAATCAGGCCGAACCGATACCGAGCGACCCGACGGCGGTAATCAATGCGGTGGCCACGATGACCGGCAGCAGGCCGAGCGGCTCGCCGTCGTTCATCTTCCGGGCGCGCGACTCTTCGGACAGGTCCTCGAACTGTGAATTCGACACCATGTTGGCGTGTTCGGCGATGTTGGGCATGTGACCTCCCACAGATTGGCGGGGCAACACCCAGGGCAGCACGATTCCCGGCATTCTTACGCACGGCGAATCTGTGCCATCGGTCTACCTGTAGCGCCCCCGCTGATTGGCCGGCCTATTGGCCTCCATCACTGTAACAGTGGATGAGACTACACTCAGTAGCGGTTCTGTGACAAGCCCCATATTGACCGAGAATCCACAGTCGACCAATGTGCCGTCGTTGCTTGGCAAGGCAATGCGCTGGGCATCCCCATATTCGCCCTCCACGGGCTTCCCGGCGCGCCGCGCTTCCGGTTGCCGCCGAATTTCTGCCACTATGTTCGGGCGAAATGCGATACGACTTCTACGGCGGAATGCGGAGTCCTGATCTTGAGATTGCTGCGATGACCTGGGCTGTCGACGTCCGGCAGGTGACTGTCACGTACGGCTCGACGCTGGTCCTGGACGGCATCGACCTCCGGGTTCCCGAGGGCGCCGCCGTCGCGCTCATCGGTGAAAACGGCGCCGGCAAGTCGACCCTGCTGCGCTGCATCACCGGCCTCCAGGAGCCGTCCGCCGGCGACATCTGCGTCTTCGAGGCGGTGCCCGGGCGCGGCGCGGACTTCTGGCGGCAGGTCGCCACCACGGTGGAGTCGCCCAGCTGGTACCAGGGCCTGACCGTGCGCGAGCACCTCGACCTGGTCCGGGTGGTCAACGGCGGCGACCCCGGCGACGGGCACATCGACGAACTCTGCACCACCCTCGGCCTGACCGGGCTCTCCGACAGCCTGCCCATCACGCTCTCCTCCGGCCAGCGCCAGCGTTTCCTGCTCGCCTCGACCCTCATACGGCCCAGCCGGCTGCTCGTCCTCGACGAGCCCGAACAGCGCCTCGACATTCGGATCAAGCGCGCAATCGCCGCGCACCTGCGGTCGTACGTCGAGGCCGGCGGCACGCTGATCATGGCAAGCCACGACGACGGGTTCCGGGTCGGCGTCGGCGCGGACGAGATCGTGCTTACCCGCCCGGAGAGCTGAGGTGACCCCGATCGAGGCCCCGGTCCGGCCGGGCTCCCCAGCCGCCGTCGACGCCCGCCGCTGGATCCGCCACCGCCGGATCGCAGCCGAGGGCCGCGCCGACATCGGCACGGTCTACGCGGTGACCCTCGCTTTGCTGATGGCCGCCGCGCTCCTCGGGCAGCCGCTGGTCCGCGTCATCTGGCCGCCGGACGCGCCCGGCGTTGACCCGGCGATGACCCCGTTCGTCGGCGCCGTGGCTGTCCTCGCCGCCTTCTTCGTCGTCCTGCGCCAGCTCGGCCCGCTGTCGGTCAGTCGCAGCGACGCCACATGGCTGCTGCCGGCCCCGCTGCCCCGGCGCACCCTGCTCGCACCGGCGCTCACACTGACCACCGTCGCCGCGCTCGTCGTCGGCGCCGTCACCGGTATCGCCGTGACCGGGCACGTCGCCGCCCGCCCGGCCGGGCTCCTGGTGCTGGCGGCTGGCGGCACCACCGGCGCGGCGGCCTCGGTCCTCGCGGCGCTGCTCGCGCTCGCCTGCCAGCGACGGCCCTCCGCCGCCCGGCTCGCCGACGGCATCGGCATCGCGATCGGCGCGGGCTGCCTCGTCCTGGCCGCCGCGCTGCGCACCACCGGCGACCACCGGCTGTCCTCCTCGCTCATCTCGCCCGTGACAGTGCTTGCCACCGGCACCGCCGCCCTGGCCGCCGGGCTGATCGCGGTCGTGCTGACCTGGCGGGCGCTGGAAAACTGGCCGACCGCGCCGATCGCCGAGGCGTCGATCAACGCGGGCGCGTACGCCGACGTCGTCTACGCGGTCGAACCGTCCTACCTGACCGAGATGAGCGCCCGCCGCTTCTGGCGCAGCCGCACCCGCATACGGACAACGCGCCTGCTGCCCGCCCGCCGGGTCCCGCCGCTCATCGCCCAGGATCTGATCATCCTGCGCCGCAAGGCCGCGCGGCTCTGGTGGCCGGTGGGCGCGGCTGCCGTCCCGGTCTACCTCGCCGACGGCCCCGCCTGGCTCCTTCTCGGCGTGGTCCTGATCGGCGCGCTGGCCGCCGCCGGCCTCACCGCGGAGTCCACCCACGGCGACGCCTCGAACCCGGCGATGCTGCGGCTGCTCGGTGCCACGGGCCGCCAGGTGACCGTTCAGCGGCTCGCGGTACCCGCCGTCGTCGCCGGAGTGTGGCTCGCCGTCACCCTGGCCGTGCTGCAGGTCGCCGGCTCGCTCGCCGGACCGTGGTGGGCGCTCGGTTTGCTGGCCGGCCCGGCCGTCGCGGTGGGCGCCTTCCAGCGGGCGAAGGCGAGCGCCGCCTCGATCGGCACCATCCTGATCGACACGCCGCTCGGGGCGTTCCCGGCCGGCATGCTGCTGTGGCTCCTCAACGGCATCGACATTCTCGCCGTCCTGACCCTGCCGGTCTCGGCCGGCCTGGTGATGCTGCAGGCGCCCGAGGCGCTCGGCTGGCACTGGCTGCTCGCGCAGGCGGTCAGTTCGGCGCTGGGGTGCGCATTGCTGGTACGGAGATCCGGCACCGCCGCCGGTTCACTCTGACCGCCGATACCGGTACGGGGTGTCCCGGCCCCGCCACGACCCCTCGGGCAGCTCGCTGTCGCCATCGGTGCCGCTCGTGGTCGTAGCGGACCGGAACCTACGCGATCACGCACTATTGGAGTATGGAGCCGATCGACCTCCGCATCTGGGGCGCTCGAGCAACGGGTCGCCGACCTGACCGCCCGGCTGGATCTGGTCGCTGAGCTGCCGGCCGAGCCGGCCGACCGGCAAGCGCACCAGGGAGAGGGCGTCGTCCTCGCGGGCAGAGTACGTCTGTCCACCGGTGAGCAGTGCGAACTTGGGGACAGCGCCACCATGGACCGACGCCAGCACCTCCAGCTTTGGTTACGGACCTGAGCACGACTCAGGCTTGGGCTACGGGCTGCACCACGCCCAACTGGCCATTCCTGCCGGCAGTGAGGACGAGTGTCGGGCCTTCTACGTGGGCGTGTTGGGGCTCGCCGAGGTGCGAAAGCCACCAGTGCTCGCCGCTCGGGGCGGGCTGTGGGTACGTGCTGACCGCTTGGAGATCCACCTCGGGGTGGAAGCGGACTTCCAGCCGGCCTGCAAGGCGCACCCGGGCATCCTGGTCGGTGACCTGGACGCCCTGGCCGCCCGCCTGAACGCACACAGGGTCGAGGTGACCTGGGACGACACCTTCCCGGGTCACCGCCGCCTCTACGCGTTCGACAACCTCGGCAACCGGCTGGAGTTCCTCCAGCCCGAGCCGGCAAACCCGACACGCTGGTGATCCAGCCCCACGTGGACGTGACCGTAGGCGAGGGCCCTCGGCTTGCGGGTACCACATCCTGCTGGGTCAACTTTATGGGCAACCGATTGCGCTCGATGTCGCCGAACACCTCAGCGGGCACGCCCGCGCCCGGCGCGCGGTTTTGCTCATCTACCCGCGGCGTTCGAGGGCCATGTCAATCCCCTGTGATCGCGGACCGCAAGGCCGAACCTGAGCGCGCCAGGCTGCCAGAGTGTCCAGGTCGCTTCGATCCAAGGTCCACGTTGACGACCTTGCTGGTTGGCCTGGGCCCATTAAGAGCATTTGGGATCGTGCCTCTCGCCTCAGCAGGATGAGACGGTGGATGGAGAGCGGCAAGTCCAGCGGGCGTGTGGTGACGCCACCGGAACTCGACGCTCTCCGTCCATGGTCAGCGGCCGTCGGTGAGAGTGAGCGCGTCGAGCACGGTCTGTTCGACGGTGTTGCCCCCGGCGTCGGCCGCCTGGGCCTTGATGCTGACGGTGCCCCCGGTCTCGGCCATCCGTGGGAGCCGGTAGCGCGCGGTGTACCTGCCGTCGCCCTGGCGGGTCGTCGGGGTGTGCGTCCAGGTGGTCCCGCCGTCAGTGCTGATCCAGAGCGAGACGCTCGTGATCTTCGGCGCGTCCGGGGCATGGTGGTACGCGGTGACGTCCAGCCGGTGCGTGCCGGGCGCGGTGACCGCGTCCGCAAGGTCCGCGTCCGTGTTGTACCGCAGGAAGACCAGCGGGGCCGCGTGGCACGAGGTGGCGGAACCCTCGGCACAGAGGAATCCCGGCGGTGGTGTCTTCCCGACGCCCGCGGCGGAGGTGAAGTTCCACGTCGTCGACGTGGTGCCGTTGGCGTTGCGCCCGGTCAACCGGTACCGCTTGGACTCGGCGGGTAGCTCGTAGGTGGCACCCCACCAGGGTGACTGGGTCTGTGGTATTTCCCGGCCGTCCGCGTACATCCGGACGTTGTCCGGCTCGAACACGTACGCCCCCATCGCCTGCTCGGGGCTGGCCCCGGAGACCAGGAACGTGATCGGGTAGAACGTGTTGCCCTGCCGGCAGAACGCGCAGACCTCGGTCGACCAGTCCGCCTCCCACTTGCCCGGTTGGCTCCGGAAGATCTTGGGTGACAGCTCCGGTGCGCCGGGCACGAGTGGTCCCGCCGTCCATCGCGCGGTGGACCGGTCGGCCCGGTCGACGACGTCGGTGGCCCGGGCGCCCGGCTTCGGTCCGGTGCGATCGTAGTCCTGTCGCCGCACCAGGTCCGGGGAGACCGGGCCCCGGTAGGTGGTGAACTTGACGGTGTCGGTGAGGTACCGGTACGGGACGCCGGCGGCCACGGTCTCGTTCGGTCGGAAGGCCGAGTAGACCAGGTCGGCCGGCTGTGACTGGGTGCCGTGCAGGGCGGTCTCGACTGTGGCGAGTTGCTTGTCGGTGACCTCGGTGTGCAGGGAGGCCGGGATCCGCCCCTGCTGGTAGATGTGCAGGGTGTAGAGGTACGGGCTCACCGCGTCGTACCCCGAGTACTCGATCTTCACCTGGCCTCTGCGCAGCAGGGTCCGCAACGTTTCCGCCTCGCCCGGCGCGATGGCCGCGTACGGGATGTCCGGCACCTCCTGCGGGTTGTACCACCAGTCCGGGTCGACCGGGAGCGAGCAGACCGTGGTCGGCCAGATCCCGCCGGAGGAGAAGGGTTCGATCAGCACCCCGACCGCGCCGGCGGCGCGTGCGCGGGCGAGTTGCGCCGCGCCGATCCGGCAGATTCCGCCGACCGGTTTGTCCGCGTCGATGCTGAGCAGCACGAGCTTGCCCCGGGCGTCGACCCGGTCGTAGTCCGCCGCTCTGCCGAGCCCGCCGTCGACCACCGCGACGTTCCGCCGGCCGTCGAACCGGACCACCTCGTGTCCGGGGCGCTTGTACCAGTCGGCCGGCAGCATCGGGTTCAGGTCGACGCGGCGCGGCGTGGTGACCGACATGGTGACCAGCGGCTTGCCCAGCACCCAGTTCACGCCCATGTGAAAGGTGCCGACGGTCACCGGAGCGCTGGGGATGGCCCAGAACCGTGAGTTGCCGTACCAGGTGAAGCTGAGCCAGGCCCCGCCGTGGCCGTTGCTGTAGGTGCGGAAGTTGGTGCGGGAGCCGATGAACGTCTCGGTCGGCCGTGGGGTGCCGACCGTCAGCTCCCTTGCGGCGTCGGCGTCGAGCCGGATCGTGGCGTCCCCGTCCACGGTGAACTCCGGCACCATCAGGTTGAGGTGTTGTTCGCGGCTGTCGAGCCAGAAGCGGGCGTTACCGCCGGCGACGTACTTGCCCGGTGGGACCTGGTAGGTCAGCTCCCACGTGGTGCACGGGTCCTGGTCCAGGCAACGCCCGCTGGTCGCCTCGTAGCCGGAGCCGACGGCGGACCCGGCGACCTGGGTGAAGCCGGGCAGTTCCGCCGCGCACATGATGAAGATGCCGGTGCCGCAGTTGACCGGTTCGCCCTTCGTCCTCTTGACGATCTGGGTGATCTGGTACTTCGGCTGCCCGGTGTCGGCCTGCGGCTTGGCAGCGGCGGAGCGCCGGTCGGTGGGCCAGATCCTTACGATGTCGCCGCCGAGCTTCGGGACGACGCCGTGGAACAGGTAGTCGTTCAGTTCGCCGATCGACGTACGGCCCTTGACCTCTGCCCAGAAGTCGGCCGCGTGGCGCAGCTCGACCCGCAGGTCGACCCTGCCGGTCTGCGGGTGCGTCGCCGTCGCCGTCACACCCGGCAGCTTCGCCACCCGCTGGTTCAGCGTCGCCGCTCCCGGCTGATCGCCGTACTCGACGGTCAGGGGGAGTGACCCGCTCTCGCCGCTCGCCGTCCGGGAGGCCATCCAGAGCACGTCGAAGACCTTCTGGTCCACGACACCACCGGCGATCAGCGCCCGCACGTCGCTGGGGAGCGCGTGGATGCTGGTGTCCGCCGGGTCCGGGCTGGTGTCGACCTTGACGTCGATCGTGGGACGGGTGCCGTCGGCGCGGGGCGTCGGGCTGGCGGTGATCGTGTAGCGACCGCCGTCGCGGGTCAACGTGACCTCGTCGCCGGTGATCAGCGTGACGGTGTAGGTCGATCCCTTCAGGCCGGGCAGCGAAACCGCCCGGAGACCGTCGCCGGCCGCGGCGGGTGCCGCGCCGCTGCCGGCCGTGGCCGCCGACGCGCCGGCCGGAGCCAGGGAGGGGCCGGGTCGGCTCTGGGCCGCGGTGGCGGACGAAGTCCCGGCTACGGTGAGCACCGCCGTGACCGCCGCCAGCAGGCGCAGGTACGGGCGGCGACGCCGATCCGAGGTACGGGGGTTGCTGCGTGATCTCGTCACCGGGTGACTCCTCGGGTCGGATGGCGATTCGCGGCGCGTGATCTCGTCGGGCATCTCAGCCGTCCTTCCGAACCAGCGACCAGTTCCCGGCCACGACCGCGTCCCGCCGCACCTGGACGGTGGCGGTCCGGGCCCGGTAGCCGGGTGCCGTCGCGGTGAATTCGGTGGGGCCGGCCCCGGTGCTGAACACCCAGTACAGGCCGTCGCCGAGGTTTGGGTCGGCCGGCGTGGTGACGCCCGAGCCGGATTCCTGCGGTCGCGCCGTCGAGGCCACGGTCGCGTGGACCGCGGCGCCGGTGTCGCGGTCGGTGACCGTCCCAACGACCAGCCCACCCTGGGCCGGCACGCAGGCGCGGGTACCGACGAAGGCATTGTCGACCGCCCACCACCAGGCGTCGCGGCCCTGGTAGTGGAACCGGACCCGGACCTTGTCCCGGCCGGCCGCCTGCGGCAACGGCACGACGACCTGTCCGAACGCGTGGCTGTCGGTCCGCCGCCACACCGTGCGCCAGGTCCTGCCGCCGTCGACGCTGACGTCGACCTCGGCCTGCTGCCCCTTGTCGTGCGGATAGTAGGAGGTGGTGAAGCTGAGCTGGGGGGCCTTCTGGCCGGTCAGGTCGAACCTCGGTGACGTCAGGGTGGTGTCGAGCTTCTTGCCGGCGGCCGCCGAGTCGGCGATGGGGAACCTACCGCCCCCGCCGTCGGGTGGTGGCCGGTGGCCGGGGTTGTCGAGCCGCCAGCTCGGCGTGCCCGTGGTCGTCCAGCCGCCCTGCGCGCCGGTGCCGGTCCAGTCGTCGAAGTCCTCGCCGAAGCCGTTCCACCGGTATCCAGGGGCGGTGCAGCTCGACAGGTCGACCGTCAGGGCCACGTCCCGGACCAGGTCCGTGATGCCCAGCTCGATGGTCTGTCGGGCGGTCTGGTAGCCGTCGTACTGGGCGGTGATCTGCATCTGGTACGCGGCGGAGGCGGGAAGCTCCACCGCGTACCGGCCGGTCACCGGGTCGGTGAAGATCGGTCCGTTCGGATAACCGTCGATGGTGATCTTGGCATACAGCGGCCAACCGTGTCCCGAACCGTCGGTGACGGTGCCGCTGACCCGGCTCATCGGCTGCGGTGCCAGTCTGAGATCGACCGTCGCGGTCGCTGCCTCGGTGACTCGCGCTTTACTGCTGGCGGACCCGTACCCGTACTTGCGGGCGTCGACAGTGTAGTCGCCGACGGGCAGCGCACCCGAGCGGTACGTGCCGTCGGCGCCGGTGGTCAGGGTGCGGTCGACCGGTCCTCCGATCGTTACGCGGGCGTCGGGGATCGGCTTCCCGGTCACGGTGTCGGTGACGATGCCGCCGACCCGGCCGGTGGGGCCGATCGGCGCCTGACGCAGCAGCGCGAGCGCGTCCAGTCGGCCCTCACCGAAGACGTTGTTGTCCTTGTCGGTCCCACCGCACTGATCGTCCGGGCTGTCGATGGCGGTGCCGTCCAGCAGCGCCTTGGTGCCGTCGACGTCGCCCACCATCGGCCCGGCCGCGGACCAGAGCAGGGCGATGGTGCCAGCGACGTGTGGCGTCGCCATCGAGGTGCCGTTGAGCTGGGTATAGCCGTCGCCCGGGGAACTCGATCGTACGTTCACGCCGGGTGCGGAGATGTTCGGCTTGGTCTCGCCGTCCTGGCCGGCGCCGCGCGACGAGAAGCCGGCGATGGCGTTGGCGGCGTCGTACGCGCCGACCGAGTAGTTGATGACGCGGCTGCCCGGCGAACCGCTCGTTTGGCAGGCCGAGCCGTTGTTGCCGTTGGCCCAGACGCCGAAGATGCCCGACGCGGCCCACGCCTGGCTGATGTCCTCCATGAGCGGGGCGTCCGACGGCGCGGTGGTGCCCCACGAGTTGTTCACGATGTGCGGCCGCTTGCCGGCGTCCGGATTCTGCCCGTTCAGGTCGGTCGGTTCCAGCATCCACTGGCCGGAGCTGATCAGGGCGGCGTCGTTCGGGCAGCAGCCGTTGGCCGTGATCCAGCGTGCCCCGGGGGCCACTCCGATCCGGTTGCCCGGGCCGGCGTCGCCGACCATGGTGCCCATCGTGTGCGTGCCGTGACCGTCGCGGTCGCACGGTGCGTCGCCGCAGCTACCCGCCGCGTCGAACCAGTTGTAGTTGTGGTCGAAGGTGCCGTCGCTCTTGGCGCCGCGATACTGTCTCACCAGCGCGGGGTGGTCGAACTGGGCGCCGGTGTCGATCGATGCGATCGTGATGTCCTCGCCGCGTACGCCGAACTGCTCCCACACCCGGTCGGCGTTGATGTTGGCGATGCCCCACTCGACCTCGTCGACCTGCTGCTGGGCGATGCCCTTGGCGACCGGTGGCGGCTCGACCCGCAGGGACGGCCACAGCGAGGTCACCTCGCTGCGGGTGGCCAGCCGCTCGGCCAGTTCCGGCCCACCGGTCACCTTGATCGCGTTCGCGGCCCAGAAGCTCTGGTACGCGACGCCGGCGGCGGTGAGTTCCTGGCGCACTGTGCGCTGGCTGTCGTTGGCGGCGTCCTTCAACGCCTTGGCGACCGCGGTCCCGCGCGCGTTCCAGTCCTTGATCGAACGGGCCTTGCTCAGGTCGGCCCTGGCCCCGAAGTAGACCCAGAAGTCCACGTCGGACGCCCGGTCGTGCAGTTGGCTACGCAACTGTGGACGGATCTTGTCCTGCGGAGCGACGGTCGCCCGCGAGGTCGCGTCCGGGTTCGCCGACGCGGACCCGTTCGCGGCGCTGCCCAGGGCGAGCACCGAGACCAGGAAGGCCACCGTCGCTGTCGTGTATCTTCGTCTCACCGAATGAGAAACGTGCATGGAATTCCTCTTCTCGGGATTGCTGTCGTGCTCCCGGTCGTGCTGGTCACAGGGGCAGGTACCGATCGTCATCCTCGGCGTCCGGCTCGTCGACCGGTCCGGCCGACGGGCCACTCGCGGCGGGAGACCGGTGGACCGGCTGGTCGCTGTTCTCCGGTGGCGAAGGCGTCCCGCCTTCGTCTGGGTCGTCTCGACGCGGCATGCCAGCATCGTGGCCAATCGCCGGTCGCGGCTGCGATCCCTCAGGTGAGTGAAAGAACCCGGAACGCTCGCCGCGTTCAGGTCCCTGGCGTCGCCCCGGGTTCGGAGACGATGCCCGTGGCGGTCACCTTCGCGGAGAGCGCGGCCCGCGAAGAGACACCGAGCTTGCGCATGGCCGACTTCATCTGGCTGGCCACGGTGTGGTGCGAGCGGTGCAACGCCTCCGCGATCTCACGGTTGGTCCGCCCCTCGGCCACGAGGGCGACCACCTCCAGTTCGCGCGGCGACAGATCCGAGCCGTAGCCCTTGCGACCGCCACGCCACGAGCGAGGCACCGCCCGTCCGTGGAGGCGGAGAGTATGGGCGACCCGGTCCACGTCGATGCTTGCGGGCAACGACGCCAAGGTGTCCAGGACCCCGGTCAGCAGGTCCACCCCGTCGGGCACCGCGCTGGCTCGGATCAGGCACATTGCCTGCCGCTCGCGGGAGAGCGCCGCGTTGTACGGCCTGGGCAGTGCCGCCCAGGCCGCCGCCGCCCGCGCGAACAGGCCAGCCGCCGCCTCGTACTCACCCGCGGCCTCGGCGAGCAGCCCACGACAGTCCAGCGCCGCCGCGTTCGGCGCGGGCGCCCCCCGGCCCCGCAGCCCCTGAGTGAACGCTTCGACCAGGTCCCGGGCCTCGGTCACGGCGCCGGCGGCGAGCAACGCCCGGGTACGCGCCGGCACCACCTCGGTTCCCCAGAGCCAGATGCCCTTCTCCGCGATGACGTCGCACGGGCCGCCGGAGAGCGCGAGAGCGTCGTCCGGCCGACCCTCACGCAGCCTGATCCGGGCCAGCGTCGCCGCCGCCTCCGCGAGGATGTCCCACGCGCCGAACCCGCGTGCGTCGTCGATGGCGCGCTCGAGATGTCTAGCCGCGCGTCGAAGGTCACCGCTCACCGTGAACAGCAGGCCCCTGACCATGACCGGTTCGAGGCGGCTGACCCGGTGGAGGTCGTCCCCGCTCGTCAACGCCGCGGTCCGCTCCATGAGACCGCCCCAGACGCCGACGAACCAGTCGAGGTGCAACTGCGTGCACTCGATGAGGTCCCTGATCCTGACCTGCTCGTACTCCTCGGCGAGCCGGCGCGCGGTGGCGAGCGACCGGCCCGACTCCGCGTACCGCCCCCACTTCATCGCCGCGTCGCCACAGTTGAGGTGCCCCACCGTGACGATCCGCCGGTCCCTGCCGACCCGGGCGGCCAGCGGGATCCGCTCCGCCTCCGCCCAGCCACGCTCCTCACCGAGCAGCAGCAGGGCGGCAGCCCGACCGGTGGAGACCCGCAGCCGATCCGAAGGATCCAACGCCACGGAGAACTCCGCCGCCCGGTCCAGCCAGGTCAGATGCCGGGCCGCCGGCGTGCGCCCCCGGGGCCAGCCGAGCAGCATCATGGCGACCGCCGGCGACGCGCGTCGGCGGTCGAGATGCGGCAGCGCCCTCTCCAACTCGGCGTGCGCGCCGTCGAACTCCTCCATGTCGTTGAGAATCCGGGCGAGTTGGAACCGCAGGTTCGCCTCCACGCCGGGATCGAGCGCGTCCCGGCTGAGCGCGCGATCCACGGCGCTGGCGAGATCCCGTAACCGGTCCGGCCCGGTGAACGAGCCGAAGGGCACCTTGTCCACCAACTCGTACATCTGCTCAGGCGGCACGTCGCCGTTGGTCAGCAGGTCATGCAGGAGAGCACCCGCCGTCGTCTCGTCGCCGGTCTCCAACGCGACGTCCACGGAGAGTTGCGCGTACCTGCACCACTTCTCGCCATCGCCAGCGAGCCGGAAGTGGTTTGCGAGCTGGGCCAGCGGCCGGGGCACGACCGACTCCAGCACGTGTCCGGCTCGCTCGTGCAGCACGCGTCGCTCCGGCTCCGCAACGGCGTCGTAGATCGCCCGACCGGCCAGCACGTGGCGGAAGGACACCCGCCGGCCGTCGCGCTGGTGCAACAGGCGGTGGGTGACGGCTTCGGCGAGGCCGGCGTTGAAGTCCGTCGGTGCGAGCGTGCTGATCGACAGCAGCAGGTGCTCGGCGATGGGGTCGGCGGCGACGGCGGCAGCACGCAGCACCGCCTGGGCGCGCGCGCTGAGGCGGCTGGCATGTTCGAGCACGGTGTCCCGCACCGTCGGTGGCACCACGATCTGATCCAGCGCCAGTCGCTTCCAGCTCTGACCACGGCGGACCAGGTCGCCGCGGCGAGCCATCAACCGCACCAGTTCCTCCAGGGCGAGCGGTACTCCCTCGGTGCGGGCGTGCAGGTGCTGAGCGAACTCGTCGGAGACGTGCTGACCCGCCAGCATCGACGAGGCGAGCGCAGCCGTCTCGGACTGGTCAAGTGGGTCAAGCACGAGCCGGAGCCGCGCCCGGTGCGGCCGTAGCCGTCCCGACAGGCGCAGCAGCCAAGGGTCACCGACCAGATCCTCCGGGCGGTAGGCCACCACCAGGCTGGGGCCCTGACCGTCTCTGTCCGCCAAGAACAGCAGGAATTCCCGGGTCGCGTCGTCGGACCACTGCGCATCGTCGACGACGAGCAGGTTCACACCGAGTCGGTCGAGCAACTCGGCGAGGGCCCGGAGCACCCGGTGCCGCGACACGCTCGCGTCCTCGGCGGGTTCGAGGGCCGGCGGCAGGTCCCCGGCCCACTCGGGGAACAACGGCCGCAAGGCCCCCGCCAGTCCGCTGAGGCGCAGATCCGCCAGCGTGCCGACGCCGGCACCGAGGACCGCGTCGACGATCGGCCCCAACGTGCACGGTTCCCGGAGCGGCGGACAGACCGCCGACAGCGTGGAGTGCGCGGCACCGGCGGACGACGAGAGAAACTCGTCCAGCAGGCGCGTCTTCCCGAGGCCGGCCTCACCTTCAACAAGCACCAGCGCCGGGGTGGTCGTGAGAACCCGACTCAGCCGAGCCAACTCGTCGTCACGGCCGATCAGGCTCGGGGTCGACACCTCGCCGCTGCCGGCGTCTCCACCCGCACCGCCGTGCGTGACCTCCCAGACCATCACCGCCTCCTCACCGCTGCGTCCCCGCCCTGCCGAAGCTCGACCAGCTACCCGATGCTGATCGTCGGCGGGTGAAGCGGTGACTGCCACCTCGTCCCTGCTTCGTGGTCGTCGCCGGCACGGCAGCCCCGGCTGGGCCTGCCGTCAGCATGCCGCCGAGAGCGGCGACCTGCCCGTGCATTTCCGCGAAGCAAGGCCGGAGTTGGCCGGCGGCGGCGCGTCTGCCGCCACGTCAGTTCGGTCGTCGGCCGCGATGATCGTCACCTCGCGGACTGTAGCGCAGAACGCTGTCCGCCTCGGTCGCCGACGGGTGCCGGGCCGCTGGTCAGGCCCTCTGCGGGCTGAAGACGACGCTGCTCGGGCGTGGACTCATCCTCGCAACTCGCAGGACATGTCCAGGATCCTTGGTACACCTCACACCGTCCGGAGCGACGCTATCCCCCTCGCCACAACGCTGACCGGCGGCAACCGCCACGACGTCACCCAACTGCTGCCCCTGGTCGACAAGGTCCCAACGGATCAAGGGCATCCGCGGCAGGCCCCGGCAGCGGCCCGACCGGATC
Source organism: Micromonospora sp. NPDC048170 (assembly GCF_040652795.1). NCBI lineage: Bacteria > Bacillati > Actinomycetota > Actinomycetes > Micromonosporales > Micromonosporaceae > Micromonospora > Micromonospora sp. NPDC048170. Next base: position 1,974 of record NZ_JBEZMR010000008.1, on the reverse strand, counting down.
TATGCAGACCGCGGCTACGATTTCGACAAGTACCGTCGCGAGCTACGGACGCGCGGCATCACGCCCGTCATCGCCCGACGCGGAGTTGGCCACGGCTCCGGCCTCGGCACCCGACGCTGGGTCGTCGAGCAGACCATCGCCCTGCTGCACTGGTTCCGCCGCCTGCGCATCCGCTGGGAGATCCGCGACGATATCCACGAAGCCTTCCTCACCCTCGCCTGCGCCATCATCTGCTGGCGCCGCCTCCAACGCTAAAAGAGTTAGGAGTTGTAAGACGTGCCATCGGCACGCGCGTCGATCGCAGGGCTGTTGCAACCGTTCGCGTGACCCGGCTCAGTGATCCTGCGCACGTTCGTGCCGATGAACGGATGTCGGCCGCTGTGCTCCCGGACATCCGACTGTCCACCGAGGCATGATGATCGGCATGCGTTACCTGCTGCCTCACCCCGACGCCGTGGCCGACCTCAGCGATCTTGACGTCGGGCTTTACGACGGCACGCAACCCCTCCCAGAGAACCTGGACGACGTCGAGTTGTACGCGGTGCCGTACGGAATCATCGATCCGCGCCTGTGTGAGCCGATCACTCGGATGCCTCGGCTCAACGTTGTGCAGACAGTGACCGCTGGTTACGACCACGTCCTGCCATTCCTGCGGCCTGGTCTGACCCTGGCCAACGGCCGGGGCGTTCACGATGCGGCTACCGCCGAACTCGCCGTGACGCTTACGCTCGCCGCCCGGCGCGGACTGCCGCAACTCGTGCGGGCGGGCGACGAGGGCCGCTGGGACCCGTACTGGTCGCGTGGACTAGCTGACGCCCGGGTCCTCATCGTCGGCTACGGCTCGATCGGCGCCGCGATCGAACGCCGGCTCGCCGGGTTCGAGGTAGCCGTCAGCCGGGTGGCCCGGACTGCCCGCCCCGGGGTCCGGCCGATCTCGGAGATCGCGGACATGCTGCCGCACGCGGACGTCGTCATCCTTTCCGCACCGCTAACCCCGGAAACCGAAGGCATGGTGAACTCGGACTTCCTAGCCAAGATGGCCGACGGGGCCCTGCTGGTAAACGTGTCAAGGGGCCGAGTGGTGGACACCGACGCGCTGCTCACCGAACTCAGCAAAGGCCGGATGCACGCCGCCTTGGACGTTACAGAGCCCGAGCCGCTGCCCGCTGGTCACCCGCTGTGGTCCGCGCCGAATGTCCTTATCAGCCCGCACGTCGGCGGCCTGACCGCTGCGTTGTCACCCCGGGCTCGCCGCTTGTTGGTCAACCAGGTCCGGCGGCACGCAGCGGGCGAACCACTCGCGAACGTTGTCGTCGCGCCATGATCGCCCACTGCAGACGTCCGAGGTAGCGACGACCCTCGCCCACGGGCACGTACCGCTGATGCTTCAGCCCAGGGCGGACGGGCCGGTCGAAACAGTGACCCAGGCTTGAAAGGTCAGACCCGGGTGTATGCATCGGCGGCTGGGGCAGCCGGTGTTCGAAGCGAGCCTTCCTCTGGTGACGAAGCATGCGTGCAATTGACGCTGGGATCGGTCCAGGCGGCAGGCCAGATCGTGATGCTGGCCGGTCGCACTACGCCGGTGCCTCGATGAAAGAACTCGTGCAGAGCGCTCGCCATCAGGTCGGGGGCCGTCGTAAGGCGTGTTTCATAAGCCGGTCAGAGCCACTCGGTGATGATGGTGATGGTCAGGACGGCTTGGAAGCGGACGGCGAGTTTGTCGTATCGGGTGGCGACGCCGCGATGGCGTTTGAGTCGGTTGATGCCGTTCTCGACGGCGTGGCGTAGCCGGTAAAGCTGCGGGTCGAAGGCGGGTGGGCGGCCGCCCTTGGAGCCTTTGGCCTTACGGTGGGCGTCCTGGTCCTTCTTGCTGGGGATGCAGGCCTTGATCCCGCGTGAGCGCAGGTATCGGCGGTTGCCGCGGCTGGTGTAGGCCTTGTCGGCCAGGACCAGGTCGGGGCAGGTGCGGGGCCG